>DUWJ01000291.1 GCA_012842765.1 Bacillota bacterium
CAGCGGCGAAGTTCCAATTCAGAGGCTGAGCGGATCATGGTGAAACTGATTGAGTCGAAAGTTCCCACGATAACCTTTGTAAGGGCGCGGGTCGTCGCCGAGCTGATATACAAGTACGCCGTTGAGAGTCTGCAGCGCAACTCGCCGTCGCTTGCGAAGAAGATCAAGCCATACAGGGGAGGATACCTTCCTAGTGAACGAAGGGAGATCGAAAGGCAGCTTTTCTCGGGAGAACTGTTGGGAGTGGTGAGCACTAATGCTCTGGAACTTGGGATCGATATCGGTTCCCTCGACGCGAGCATCATAGTAGGCTATCCCGGAACGATAGCGTCCACATGGCAGCAGGCTGGGCGCGCTGGGCGAAAGGGCGAAGAATCACTCTCGGTATTCATCGCCCACGATCTGCCTATCGACCAATACCTTATGGGGCACCCGGAATACTTTTTCGACCGTTCTCCCGAGCATGCAGTCGTTAATCCCGCAAACCCCTACATTCTCGTGGGCCATCTTCGCGCCGCGGCGATGGAACTCCCTGTCAGTCCGCTGGAACTTGCGGATTTTGGAGAGTATGCGCCAGCCCTCATAGAGCTGCTTGAAGAGAAGGGAGAGGTTCTCAGGACTAGACTGGGCTGGCGTTGGATTGGCCGGGGCTTTCCGGCCAATGATGTGAAGCTCCGTAATATGTCGGAGAATACTTACACCATAGTGGATACCTCATCTGACCATGGGAACCGGGTTATCGGCACCATCGACGAGCTGAGCGCATTCGAACAAGTCCACCCGGAGGCCGTGTACATGCATGAAGGTGAAACATATCTAGTGTCAGACCTCAATCTTGTGGAGAAGGTGGCCTACATCCACAAGGCGGATGTGGATTATTTCACCCAATCGGTGACGGAGACGCGCGTCCAGATCGAGGAGAAAGAGCAGAATAAGATGTGGAGGAAGAGCGAAGTCGAGTTCGGTGACGTAACGGTCACCAATCTGACATATATGTTTCGGAAGATCAAGTTCTACGAGCGCGACAGTATAGGGTATGGCAAGGTCAACTTGCCAGAGAACAACCTTCCCACCACTGCGGCATGGATCATGCTCCCTGAAAGTGCCGCGAAGCTCGTGGCGAGCCTCGGCAGAATTCCGGCGGAGGGCCTAATAGGAATAGGGAATGCTGCATCTGCTGTTATCCCTCTATTTGCAATGTGCGATTCCATGGACATAGGCACGGCGGTGGATTCCTCGAACACGGGCGTGCCCACGTTGTTCATATACGATAGGCACCAGGGTGGAGTGGGGTTTGCGCAGAAGGCCTACAAGATGATTGACGAGGTTATGGAAGCCTGCCTAAACCTGATACAGAATTGCCCGTGTGAAGATGGATGTCCTTCGTGTGTAGGTTCACCCATACCACCGTATGCCCAAAACGATCCGGATGCAACATCGAGAGGGCGCATTCCCGACAAAGATACGGCCCTCATCATCCTCCATAACTTGCTCGAGAAAGAGCCGTACGTCCCGGCAGGTCCGCCAAAATGGGCCGAAGGCTCCGATAACGCGGATGGCGCCTGCGCGGGCTACAGCGAGGAAGACTTCAGAATAGATGTTAAGCCCTTGCCCGACGGTGTCGAGCGGCGGATCAGGAAGATGATCAACAGCAGATGACGCCCGAGGTTGGCCTTGAAGGCTCGATCATGTAGTTGGTTTGCCATGATATCTTAGGCGACGAGGATGAGCCGGTTGAATCGGGCAACTCGAATATGTTGCACGCGTTGTGCGGATAACGGACACAAGATCTGACGAATTCATGAAACGACACTCCCCATGCCCATCTCCTGCCACAATTGATCCGAAAGAGCGATGCTTATGCAAGACCCGAATATTATAAATATACCTCAAATAACTACGAAAAACTGAAGGCGGATGCTGCATCGATCGGCTGATGTGAAAACGAGATAACCCACATATACGTGGGGATATTACGCTCATTACGAATCGGGCGCCCTGAAATTCTGACGCGTGCTATTGACAATAGGCCTCCGAGCAGTGTATACTCATGCAGCAGATACGAATTATGGTGGAGGAGAGGTCAGCTGTCATGAAAAGACTGTTAGCCCTTGCATGTTTATGTTCGTTGGTTGTGGTGGCATTTGCAGCACCTGGTGTTGGAGCGGCCAAGCCAGTTCTCAAGGTGGGAACTAGCGCCGACTTCCCGCCTTTTGAGTTTCAGGACGAGAAGACCGGGGCATATCTGGGATTCGATCTCGATCTGATCAGGGCGATTGGGGACGCGATCGGAATGGA
>DUWJ01000292.1 GCA_012842765.1 Bacillota bacterium
AAGCTCGACGATGACCAGTGGCGCGCCTTCGCGGAACTGGTGGAAGAGACTGTTGAAAGGTGCGACAGGGGTGCGCGGCAGGGCATGTTTTCCCCCCAGCCTTCTGAAGAAGCATGCAGGTATTGCAGCTTCCCTGATGTTTGCAGGGTTGTGGAGCTCGATGCTGGCGATGCGTTTGGCAAAGGGGGTGGGCAAGATGTCTGAGTGGACTCCATCTCAGCGTAGAGCTGTTTTTGATACTGACAGATCAATGGTTGTGGCCGCGGGGGCAGGCTCCGGCAAGACAAGGGTATTAGTGGGCAGATACCTCTATCTCCTCGAATCTGGCTTGGCTGACTTGGATGAGATCGTGGCGATTACGTTTACGGAAAAAGCGGCCACCGAGATGAAGGGGCGGGTCTGGTCAACCATTGTCCAACGCCAGGCTGAGGCAGAGGCCTGTGGTGAGGACGCTGGGCGTTGGCGCGACCTTTCCCGCAGGCTTGCAAGTCAGGCCAGGATAAGCACGATAGATGCTTTTTGCTCCCGGCTTGTGCGGGACTATCCGCTGGAAGCCGGGGTTGACCCTCACTTCACGGTTTTAGATCCGCTCGATGCCTCGCGCCTCATAGACCAGGCGGCTATGGAGGCCATCGATGCGCTGATCCGCGAGGGCGATGAAAACATGGCCAGGCTCATCGCGGATTTCGGGGTGTCGAGGGTGGCGAAGGGAATTGCGTATGTCTATGGGAAAATGCGCACAACGGGCAGGCCTATGCAGGAGTTTGCCCGGATCAGCTCGGAGAAGATTAGACGGTGTGCAGAGGAATCCAAGGATGGCCTGGCTGAAGAGTGGGACGACATAGTGGACACGCTTGCCGCGGGCGGTGCCGATGTGGGCCTGCTTTGCGCACTGGATTGGGATTCGCCCGAATTCATCGAGGAGTTCCTGAAGATCCATTCCACAGCGCAGCCGGTGCGGAGCGTAGTGACCGCGAAGGAGCTCGATAAAATCGCCAAGCAGGTGCGGGAGAAGGCTGCGAATTTCGTTTACGCCGACATGATGGTGTCGACTGTGGAGACTGTTGTTAGGGCGTGCGAGGTGTTGGATGAGACGTACTTGTGGTTGCGGGGCAACGGAGCGTCCATGGATTTTGCCGGACTGGAGCTGGCTGCGCGGGATCTGCTGCGCGATACCGATGCCGGCGAACGGGTGAGGAAGCAGATCAAGTTCGTGATGGTAGATGAGTACCAAGACACGAATAGTCTGCAGCACGAGATAGTGATGGAGCTTGCGGGGGATCCGCCTGGAAACCGGCTGTTCATAGTGGGAGATGTTAAGCAGTCGATATATGGTTTCCGCGGGGCGGAAGTGGAGGTTTTCAAGGGCGCGATGGACGATGCGCAGATGGATGGCGGGTATGCGGGAATGGAGGATCTGGGACAGAACTTCCGCTCAATCGATCCTTTGGTGCAGCTCACTAATTACGTTTTTAGCCCAGCCTTGTGCGATATCTGGACTAGTGACGCCACGGCGTTTCGAAGTATGCCCGCCTCGGCTCATCCCCGGACGGAGCTTCACGTTATTACCTACGGCAAATC
>DUWJ01000293.1 GCA_012842765.1 Bacillota bacterium
GCGGTGGCTTCTTGATATAGCCTCCGAAGGGCCCCACAAATAGCCCGCCTGATACAACTCCAAGTATCAACCCGATCAGCACAAACCAAGCGCCTATTCTGGCCAATGTGAGGATGACTCCCTTTCCGCTATCAGGGCGCTGGGAAAGCCTCATGCCTCGGGGACAACTTTTCAGCCTATTTCGAGGCGCAGCCCAATCGCACTTCCATCTCCGCTTGTGCCCTTCCGAGCTCGCCCGTTCGGTAGCACCCGAAGCCCTGTCGGCAGTCTTAGTCCTCACGAAAACCCGTTTCGCTTGTTCCATTGCAGATCCCTCCGCTAAAATGTGTACGAACGGAGGCTAGGCCACTATTACAACTGTCTCTGGCCTTTTTTACAGCATTATATCGGACATAACTAGGTGCTCTGTGATTCAGGAAGCTTCTCCGGCTTTCTTTATGCACACTATTGCTATCGGCTGGTCAGACGGGCCATTCGCACTCTTCGGAAGCTCATCTAATGCCTTATGAATATCCTTCAAACGTTTATCCGGGGCCATCAAGACACTCCATACAGGTCCATCCGGGCGCGCCGGAGACTTCTGCTTAATCCTAAGGCCCGCATTGGGAGTGCCGGAAACCCACGCCTTTATCGCTTCGGTAATATCGAAACTGAGATACTTGACTTCAGTATCTATGTATTGGGAGCTATAGACATATCCGTTCGAATGTTGCGTCTCCCACCCTACGTCATGAGAAAGCCTGGCGCTGGAGATGGGTTGTACATCGTTAGGAAGTTCGCTGGAGTGTAAGAACTCAGGAATGTCGGGCCATTCGCCCATTCCCGAATCATACGTCCATTTGACCATGTATATCTCAAATGTGACGGCACCTGCCACTCTCGAAAAGGATTGGCAGGGCAACTTCAATGTGGCTCTTTCAATGGACTCTGGCTCAAGATCACAGGGCAGAGGACCAAGGTCGAGCCACACTCTCAGCCCGTCGCCCCTCCCCAACCTGTGACCGAATACTTTTTCCGAGTCGATGACTCTGATAAGCTGATCTGGCTCCCAAGCAACCCTGACAGGAAGGTCTACGAAGGTGTAATCTCCCATATTGCACCCGCTCGTCGTCAGGCAAAACGCGCAAATAACAGCTAGCAAGCTGAGGCGCGAACCGAAATGCCTTCCCTTCATTCAATAACCTCCCTGTAGCATTGGTCAATACCTACAATGTCCGGATTGTATCACTTTCCCAGTGCTTTGACATACCATACTATTTATCCTGCCATAGATGCCTCATATTTCACTGAAGGATGGCGTGGCCCGTGGGCCACACAAAAGCAGAAAGCGCATACAACACCTGCCCCACAAGGCATGCACATCAGTAGTCCTGTTTCACTATGAGCCCAACACAACCATCAGCGACTTCCCGGCACAGCTGACCCTGCAACATTAGGGGCGCCCCCTTCCCGCTTTGAGTATGCAGACCTTGGCAGTCGCTGTCGCCACACTCTTCGAGGATTCCCCCGACATTAAGGCCTTCACGGCTTGAGTAATGTCAATCTCAAGTATCGATGTGCTCCATCGAAATCTGGATAGGGAGATATCTGCCCGTGTACCACGTTTTTATCCTTGCATCACGTGAAAGGCTGCAGCTAAAGATGGGGTCTGCGTTGGAATGCACCCGGCCAGGGATGGGGAAGGAAGAAGCACCAGGCTACATCTGGCAGTTCCGGGGAGTTTGGAAAAGAACCTACACGGCAATTTCACTGAAGCTCTGACAATGGCCTTCGGCCCAACATCGGCAGGCAGATAATACACCGCCGTTACCGGGGCCGTGGCTGAACGCATGGCCCCGGCTTGGATCCATATCGGACCCAAGTGCCAAGCGATCGGTTGGAATGCAGCCTGCAGTCGCAAAGCAGTGGAAATTCAATGGGCCATGCCCTCTTTTCCTCCTGCGTTTACCCCTGTCGTAGGAGAAAAAATGGCATGGCCCGTACCTCACAAACCCCCGAAAGAGCAAAGCACTCCTACAATACTTTTCCCAGGAACGCTTTGGTCCTCGGATTCTTCGGATCGCCCAGCACCTGAGCGGGTGGTCCTTCTTCCACGATCAACCCGGCATCCATGAAAAGAACCCTGTCCGCCACTTCTCGAGCAAAACCCATTTCATGGCTGACCACAACCATGGTCATACCTTCTACGGCGAGGGCTTTCATAACATCGAGGACCTCTCCTATCATCTCTGGGTCTAGCGCAGACGTGGGCTCGTCAAAGAGCATAGCCATGGGTTTCATAGCAAGGGCGCGGGCAATAGCCACGCGCTGCTGCTGTCCGCCTGACAGCTCCTGCGGATAGGCAGACTCCTTGTCGGCGATCCCCACCTTGCGAAGCAGATCGCGAGCTGTCTCTTCCGCCTCGTCTTTCGAGACATGCCTCACTATTTTAGGGGCAAGCGCGATGTTGTCAAGCACGGTGAGGTGCGGGAAGAGGTTAAAGCTTTGGAACACCATCCCCATCTCCCGGCGAATCTCGTTGACATTCACTCCGGGTGCGGTTATGAGCTGGCCGTCGAAATATATCTCCCCTGCGGTCGGCTTTTCCAACAGGTTGAGACAACGCAGAAAGGTGCTCTTGCCGGAACCTGACGGCCCCACAACAACCACCACTTCGTGTGGGTTAATTGTTGCGTCAATCCCATGCAGCACCTCGTTATGTCCGAATGATTTTCTGAGCCCGACAGTTTTAATCAATTTGCCCAACCGCCTTCAGTTTTCTTTCTGACCAGCTAACAAGCTTGGAAATGACAAATGTCATGACGAGGTATATGAGAGCCACTACGGTATAAACCTCGAACGGCCTGAATGTTCTGGTAATGACAACCTGCCCTTTTCGAAGAAGATCTTCTAGTGCAATCACAGATACAAGCGAAGAGTCCTTCAGCATTGCAATGAACTCGTTCCCCAATGGGGGGATTATCCGTCGAAACGCTTGTGGGAAAATGATGTATTGCATCGTCTGCGAACTGGTCAGTCCTAAAGATCTGGCCGCCTCTGTCTGCCCTCTGTCTATCGACTGTATTCCTGCCCTCACTATCTCAGCCACGTATGCACCGCTGTTTATGCCCATGGCCGATATCGCAGCTATGAAGGGGGGCACGGGCCGACCTATGAGTGTCGGCAATCCAAAATAGACGAGGAACAGCTGGACCAAGAGAGGCGTCCCTCGAATGAAGTCTACGTATATGCCTGCAATAACCTTGAGCGCCCTGTTCTGACTGACCCGCGCTATTCCAACTAATGAGCCTATAACAAATCCGATCGCAACTGATATCACTGCAAGCTCTATGGTCATTTTGGCTCCGGCCAGCAAGGCAGGCATGATACCCGGTATTATAGAAAAATCGAGAGCCACAGCAACTCCCCCAAAGTGTCATCTTCTAATCTATCGCTTGAGAACCAAATGCGCCTAAAATGGGCCGTGAGCTGCTGGAGAGGTCATCTCTCCAAGCGCGCACGGCCTCAATATCTTCCACGCAAGGCATTAGCCTGCCACTAGTTGCCGGCAAACCACTTGTTGTATATCTCGTCGTACTTTCCGGAAGCCTTGATCATTGCCAATCCCCGATTAATGTTTTTAAGCAAAGCGGTATTGTTTTTCTTGATGGCGATTCCGTAGTATTCCATTGTGAAAGGCGCGCCATACTTTATGTCTTTGTATTCCTTGGCAATCTCAGC
>DUWJ01000005.1 GCA_012842765.1 Bacillota bacterium
AATCTTGAGGAAGGGGACATGCTCATAATGGTCACCGACGGGGTGACCGAGGCAAGGCCAGGCCCGTCCGAATCAGGTGTCGAGCTTGTCCGTGTGATGGAGCGCGCAGATTGGGATTTGCCAAGGAAGGTTGTTGCGGACGTGATTGACTGGGCGAGAGGGGCGAATTTTACGGACGAGGATTCTTCTGGACAAAGCCGCGGAGGGACTCGGCAGGCAACGGCGAAACACGGCAATCGCGCAGAAGGACGTCGAGGCAATCCCATGGGGCCCACGGGCGACAAGAAGCGGAGCGGCTCCGCCCAGAGCAGAGACGACATGACTGTGCTTGCAGTCAGGCTTACTCTGGCCAAAGGCGCTCACACATGATGTGGGGCGTCTTCTTTGTGATATCATATGAATAAGGGTTCTATTGGTTCCGTTGGCGGGCGCCTTTGCCAACTGCGGAAATCCGATGGCCCAAAACACCACAAACCGGAGGGGGCTATCTTGCTCCTTCGGCATTGTTCTGTGCAGCTCAGATTGTCAGTTGCTGCAGGATTACAGTTGGGGATTGCCTATTATGTAATGACGCTTGATACTGAATCTGACGTGAAATGTGGGAGGCAGCGCTAAATGGGCGGACATCCATTGAATGTCACAGCCAAGAAGTGCATTGTGCGCCATTCGATGATAGACAAGGGAGACGGGATCGTGATCGGGGTCTCGGGTGGGCCTGATTCCGTGGCCCTCCTTTTTTTCCTGCTCGACATGGCAAAAGAGTACGACCTGAGGCTCCACATTGCCCACGTCAATCACATGATCCGTGGGGCAGATGCCGATGCAGACGCGGATTATGTTGAGAAGCTCGCCGAGAGCCTAAGAGTGCCAGTGACTATAGAGAGAGTAGATGTGCCTGGGGTTGCCCGCAGAAGCGGGGCAACGGTTGAAGATGCAGGCAGGTCCGTAAGGTATGGCCTGTTTTTGAGGATCGCCAAGGATTTGGGATTCAGCAAAGTGGCTGTTGGACACAATGCGGATGATCAGGCAGAGACCGTGCTCATGAGGGTGATCCGTGGCGCTGGAACTCGTGGCCTTGCCGGGATTCCGCCAACCCGCGATCTGGGGGAAGGAATCACGTTGATCAGGCCGCTTATAGGCACAGGTAGGGATTCAATAGAGGCCTACTGCAGAGCGAAGAATGTCTGTCCAAGGCAGGATGCGACGAACTTGGACACTTTCTATTTCAGAAATCGTGTGCGTCGGGAGCTGCTTCCGTTACTCGAGGCTAACTACAACTCGAATATCAGAGCATCCCTGACCAGGCTTGCCGCGACGGCTGCCGATGATGAGGCCTATTTGAGGTCTGCCGCCGATCAGTTGCTGGAGCTTGCGATTGCTCGGGCGGGGGCCAAGGTTGTGGAGCAGGTTCGGTACGTGAGGCCTCGAGTCGAGCATGAAACAGAGTATGTGACTGAATCTCCCATCCAAACCGCGCCGCTACAGCTCGACCTCGGAGTGCTGCAAGATGCACCGCCTGCGCTCCTTGCTAGGGTGTTGACTGCCGCGTTTGCGGAGATGGCAGATGGAGAACATGATCTATACTATCCGCACGTGGCCGCGATGTGTGATTTGGTAGCTGAGGGATCTGTAGGCGACTCCGTAGACTTGCCCAGGGGCGTACGAGCATGGTTGACATATGATTGCCTACTAGTTGGGCATGCGGAAGACGGGAACCTGGGCGAAGAGGCTTGGGATAGGCGCCAACAAGGGCAGAAGGATAGGCATGACTGGGCAAGTCTGAAGGTTCCTGGTGTAACCTCCGCGCCTGCTTGCGGGGTGATCATCTACTCGGCTATCTGCGAAGCGCCTCAGGATGGAGCAGGTTTGGCGTGTGCAGGGCATGTGGAGGCCGACGGCAACGCCCATGATGACCCTGATGGACGAACCTCCATCGCTATGTTCTCCAGATCCGAATGGGCCGATTCTGAGGACGGCGCGGGGAAAGATGCAGGCGGCGGTTTTGCCCGGAAGGATTCCGAGCCCAGCTGCGCAATGATAGGACCTTCAGCTCTTGCAGCAATTGGAAACATGGCTTGTGCTGCAAGTGGATTTGAGGGCGTGGATCTTGATCCATCGCTTCTCGGAATCACCTGGGTGATTTTCGATGCTGGCAAAGTCGATACGGAGAACCTAGCGGTCCGCCCCTGGAAAGCAGGGGATAGGCTGGCCCCGTTTGGCATGGAAGGGACGAAAAAAGTTTCTGATGTATTTATAGACGAAAAGATTCCCAAGGCTGACAGGCTGCAGTGGCCTGTGATAGTCTATGGGGACGAGGTTTTTTGGGTTGTGGGTCTGCG
>DUWJ01000294.1 GCA_012842765.1 Bacillota bacterium
TCCTCGTCGATCCCAATGATCTTCCTGTCGTCCATCACAACTACCCCGTCGATCACCACGGTGCTTACATCCGCGCCACACGATGAGTAGACAATATGTGACGCAAGATCCACAGTGGATGTCGGCGTCAGATGAGGGGCATCGAAATCGATGAGGATAATGTCCGCCCTCTTGCCAACCTCCAAAGACCCCACGGAATCTTCAAGTCCTAGGCATGCAGCACCGTCAATCGTTGCCATTTCAAGGCAAGTCCGTGCAGGCATGGCAGTAGATTCCTTTAGAGATACTTTGTGCAACAATGCAGCGAGCCGCATTTCCTCTATCATGTCCAAATTGTTATTGCTTGCAGCGCCATCGGTGCCAAGTCCCACCGTGATTCCTGCCCTCATCATTTTGGGTACCGGAGATACACCCGAAGCCAGTTTCATGTTGGAGCCAGGATTGTGGGCAACCCTTACATCGTGCTCCGCAAGGATCTCTATATCCTGATCCGATACAGCGACACAGTGGGCTGCCAGAACAGGTGCCTGGAAAACGCCACTAGCCTCGACAAACCCCACAGGGCTCATCCTAAATTGCCTTTTGCAGTCCTCTACTTCCCGCTCCGTTTCGGATATATGTATATGGACTCCTACACCCAAATCAACAGCGCTCTGCGCAACCTTGGAAAGGAAACTGCGCGAGCAAGTATACGGGGCATGCGGGCCTAGCATCGTTGTTATCCTTCCTCCGGCAGCCCCTTGCCACCTCTGGCAAAACTCCACGCTCTTGGCGAGCTTCTCATCGCCCTTTCCATCAAGAGAACCCATGCCAATCGAGAGACATGCCCTAATCCCCGATTCCTCAACAGCCTTGGCCGCCTCGTCCATGAAAAAATACATGTCGGCAAAGGTCGTGGTTCCAGACCTTATCATTTCCATGCAGGCGAGGAGAGTTCCCCAATATACATCCTCGGCCGAGAGCCTAGCCTCTATAGGAAAGATCTTCGTTTCAAGCCATTCCTGCAATGGCAGATCATCAGCATATCCTCTAAATAATGTCATTGCAGCATGGGTATGCGTGTTTACGAATCCGGGCATGGCAATTCGACCACGTCCAGAGATTCGCCCAAGGTTCGCAGGAAGATCATTGGGGACTTCGTCGACCGAACCCACAAACGTTATCTTCCCCGACTCGGCAAGCACAGCGCCTTTGGGAATTATGCGCCTGTATTTGTCCATGGTAATCACTGTTACGTCTTCAATCAACAGCGCGCCCATTGAGCATTCGCACCTCCTGCTTGATTTCATTACGCCCCACTTTGCTCTGCTTCGCGACTATCGGCGGGCCACAGAAGGGACGGTTTGCCATCGCAAAAAGGCTTATGCCGTCCCAGTCTGCCAGCTTGCCATGTATTGTCTCTGTCCTTCGCTGAGAGAGTCTATGCAAATACCGGCTGCCTCGAGCGCAAGCACTGCCACCCGTCGATCCACCTCGGCCGGCACAGGGTAAAGCTTCGGCTCAAGCTCCTTGCCGTGTTCCGCAATATGCAATATGGAGAGGGCCTGCACACCGAAGCTCATGTCCATAACTTCAACAGGGTGCCCATCCCCTGCGGCTAGGTTAACCAGACGCCCCTCTGCAAGCAGATATAGGCGACGACCATCAGGCATGCGATATTCCTCTATATTGGGCCGAACCTGCGTCGGGCTTCCTGTTGAAATCGACGCAAGATCGGGTTTTGATATTTCTACATCGAAATGTCCAGCATTGGCCAGAATAGCGCCGTCGCGCATCCGCTCAAGATGCTCTCTTCGAATTACGTCCCGGCATCCTGTGGCGGTGACGAAGAATTGGCCTTCTCCCGCAGCGCGTTCCATGGGCATTACCCTGAATCCATCCATCGACGCCTCGCACGCGGCTACAGGATCTACTTCGGTGACTATCACTTCGGCGCCAAGGCCGCGCGCCCTCATCGCAAGGCCCTTTCCGCACCAACCATACCCCGCAACCACCACACAACGGCCTGCTATAGAAAGGTTCGTCGTGCGCATGATCGCATCCCACGCAGACTGGCCAGTCCCATACCTGTTGTCGAAGAGTCGCTTCATCCTCGCATCATTCACAGCCACTGCAGGAAAGGCAAGCTCTCCAGCGGCCTCCATGGAGCAAAGCCGGTGCACCCCAGTCGTCGTTTCTTCGCACACTCCAAGGATCTTCGGAATCAGCTCTCGTCTTGCCGTATGAACCCTGCCCACCAAGTCACCGCCATCATCCATGAGTACATCAGGCCGGAGGTCGAGGGCCATGTCGAGGAATTGCAGGTATTCTTCTCCTGTCGCCCCATGCCAGGCATATACCGAGATTCCGTCTTCTTGAGCAAGGGCGGCAGCCACATCATCCTGGGTTGACAATGGGTTGCTCCCGGTCACGGCCACCCTAGCGCCGCCTGCCGCGAGGGCCATGGCAAGCCTGGCGGTTTTAGCCTCCAGATGACAGCAGACTACGATATTCA
>DUWJ01000035.1 GCA_012842765.1 Bacillota bacterium
GTGGATATGACATTGGTTCCCGCAATTCTACCATCCAAAAGCACCACCGCCTTAACAGCAGTGGAGCCCACATCGACGCCTGCCACGTACACCCTTTGCTACCTCGCCTTCTTCGCGTCTATAAGCTCGACAAAGGCCCCAAGACGGGTCATCGCCTGTGCCTCACTTCCATTGCGCACATCAACCCCATCGCCACCAAGATTGAGAAAGGGGATTCCTCTCCTCTTCAAGTGATCTGCGAGCATAGAAGCGCCGCCATTCGATTGCCTGCATCCCCACTGAGCAAACTGGACCACACCATCAATGGAGTAGTCGTCAATCATCCTATCGACCGCAGCGAGCCGCCTCTCTATCGGACCCCATCCGAAGTTCGCCAACATCTTCCGAGCAACGCTGGCGAAGGGGTCATCAGGATCGAGCTCGCTCCAGTATGGCCAGTTGTATTCCTCAAAGGCCACTGAAGTTTCGAGTTCCAGCTCGAGATAGTCTAAAAGACCAGTCTTATAATATGGTCTGAGGTTGAGCCAAAGGAGCCTGTGCCTTTCGCTGCAACACGGATATTCGCCGCTGGCGATAATTCCCCGAATATGGCTTGCCAGATCCTTGTAGAACTCTGCAAGCCAGGGATTCCCCCATGCCCCGAGGAACATGACCACGTAGTTTAGGGCTTCCCCTCCCCTCCAGGGAGACGGGGAATGCTGCCGCAGCGCACACACCTCCAAATAATCGTCGAGGGTCGCATTGGACACCCGGATTGCCTCGGCCATACCTTCCGGCGAGATCCCCGGAACCTTTTCCGGAAGATCGAACGCAATATGCTCTACTTGATCCCGCAGACGCTTCTGTCCCCGCTCAGATCGATCGTATGGCACATCAAGTAGATAGAACGGACAGCCGGCGTCCTTGCTCATGCGATGAAGAGACTTCTTGCCCCCGTCGCAAAGATGTGCTGTAGCAATCACTGCAGAGGGACGCGGCAGGACGCCCAATTTCCCGGCGCCAACTCCGGCCCTGTGGAAACTGCACAAGTCCGCAGAATACCACATCGACTCGGCTGCGCCGAGAGCATCATAGGCAAAGCCGAAGGCTGCCGCATAGCCCGCAGCAACCTCAGGAAGAAAGGGAACCGCGCCAAGCCCGTACACGAGCTCTGTAGGCACAAAAGCCGTCGTATATATGCACGGCCTCTCTCCGGTGTAGGCTTGGCGAAAGTCATCCATCACGCACCGTATAGCGCTTATCTGATAAGGCTTCCAGCCGCGCCGCTCCATAATGTCAACCACCTGTTTAGCCGCGCCATAGCACCATGGTTTCCTGGCAAATCGGCGAAATGCCCTCACCTGAAGTGAATTGCCCACGCTCCGCGTGCCTCTAGGCCCCACTTGGCTCTCCCCTCCCCTCCAACATCTCCCGAAAGGCCACCGCCCTGGTGAGCACCTGCCCCGTCCTTCCCGCGCCGTATTCGCCCTCCAGAAGGAGGCTGGGCAACCCGAAACTTTCCCTCAGCCCTCGCTTCACATCGGGAAAATCGTAGTAGCCCAAATCGCAGAACTTCGGAGCGAAGTACACAAGGCCTTTGGCCCCATACATGGCCGCAAGCGCGCCCAAACGCGCAATACGTTCGTCGCCTGTGAACATTCTAGGACATCCGGGTTTTGACAGATATGACCTCGCCAACTCCATATATATATCGTAGCTCGGGTTAACATCGACAGAAAAGTCGTACACCCTCTGACACATGCAGGAATCGATAAAGACTGGCTCCAGGCCGGCTTCTTCAAGGCACTCTACTACGGACAAATCGAGAAGACACGTTCCCGACACGCCGACCCGCACCCGTCCAGCCAACGCTGGGGGTTGCACCGAGACTGACAGCGCCTTCTCGATCTCGGCGCGGACCGCTCGCGTTAAAGCGTCACAAACCTCTCGGCCAAACCCTTCTTCCCTATCCCAGGTCATTCCCCAACGCGCCACATCCCCCATAAGCTCGTTTACGTCCATAATTGCCTGCAATAGCCGGGAAGCGCGCAAGGTGCCTTCTTCCAAAGACTTTGCGGCCTCCGCCATCGCAGCCCTCGCCTTATTCATCGCCTCGCACGCAAGGCGCAAGCTCTGCTCCTCCACCTGCCCTGCTGGGCCTACCACCCCGATGTGCCTCGCCATCTGCCGCAGTTCGCCGGCAAAGTAGTCCACAGCAGCTTCATCTGCTGTTCGCGGCACATCGAGGTAAAAAACGTCCGCCGCAAGACCCCAGTACCTGATTGCATCGTATGCGCGCCTCATCGCATCGCAAGACCCTGCAATGGCCAACACGTCACCAGGGTCATATTCCCTCATCAACGCCCTGGCATATGGGCAGAAATCCCGGGGAAGAAGGCCGTCCGCATCTACTTCGGCCCCGTCTAGGACAAAGAGCCTCTTCGCCGGTAGCCCGGCTGCAAGAGGCAGTTCCAGCGGTATGTAGCTGCACGACGTCAACAACATTCTCATTCCTCCGGCCCGGTTCGCACACCCTAGTACCATCCCACACGGCGGCCTCTGATTCTGCTTTTTGTCGTGTTCTACGCAATGCCCGGACTTTCCTGCCTCGATGCAGCCAGGTTCCAGGAACGCTCATTCTTTCTCCCTCCCCAGCCGGTCAATGAAGCGAAGCACCCTGTTGTCCTCTATGACTTTGCCGAAAGACATCCGTTCCGATGCCAACGTAAGCCACACGAGAACGATCAGAGCGCTCGTCCGCCACCCGACTGTCATCTGGAGAAGGCAGTAACCAAGGGCTCCGCCGAGGGCATTGGACCCAGTGTCTCCAAGCATTGCTGTTTCGCCAAGATCCGCAGGGAAAAAGGCGATCGCGGCTCCAAGGGCAGATCCCGCCGGGCTGAGCATTCGCGCCAAACCGGCCTTCCCGTCCTTCATCCAAAACCACATGCTAAGGGCCGCAAACCCCAGTAGAAACCCTTTTATTGCGCGCCCTGGCCGCCTATCAAGCAAGTTGATCAAGTTGGCAGAGAGTGCTACGACTGCGGCGTCCATCAAGTCCCTGATTCCCACGGGAGCCATTGCCAGCAGCTCGACAGCGCCAAGAGAAACCGCTCCGCCCAAGAAGACCTTGACCACCCCCGTAGTGAAGGAGCCCTGGGACAATGCGCCGAAATGTCCGCTAAACCCCGACTGGGCGTGACCTCCCAGCATGTCGTCGATAAAACCGGCGAACCCAAATCCGACGATCACCAGGAGGTAGGCTCCAACTCTGCCCGGCTCGTCCACGTGGATCCCGCCAAGTGCTCCAACGAGAATGGGTCCTAGAACAGCTCCGAATGGCACAACAAGGCCGCCCGGGAAGGCTACCGGTTTTCGACGATAGTTGGCCACAGGTCCAACGGTTCGCAAGAGCATTTCTGTGACGCCCTTCAAGGACGCGGCCACGATCATCCCGGCCAACAACGCCCCGAAAGCTCCGTCCCACATCATCCGTGCCTCCGAAGCAATCACCTCCCAGCGTTCCTAGGGCTATCTTTCGCCACCGCCCAAACGAATATCACGACGAGCACCTCCGCGCTCGTGTCAGATGGACCGTTCACTCTGTCCGAAAAAATGAGAAGCTCGCCGCGGTCGCGCCCCCACATGGCGCAAGGCGCGGCGAGTCACATGCAGAGTCCCCGCAAGAATGGCTCCGGCTAGCACTGGAAAACACCCACGAGCTCGTGGGCTGATCTGTCTTGACTCTAATCAGGCGGGGAACGAGAATGGGCATCCACCGACGAAGGTGTAATGGGTGCAAGAGATGCCCCAGAAAAGGCCGGTGAATAAAAGTA
>DUWJ01000295.1 GCA_012842765.1 Bacillota bacterium
CATCGAGAGCCGCATCCACTTTTTCCACGAATTCGGAATACCATTGGGGCAACCTCAAGCTTCGTCATCCTCCCTGTCTTCGTCTCCTGAGTTGAACTCTTCGAAGGGCACGGCCACGTCCCTTCCATCTTTGCCCTGGACTAATACCTCCAGCTTGCCTTCAGCATCTTCGATTACGGAGGAACAATATCGCACCAGCTCAGTGCCTTCGCTGAAAAGCTTGAGCGCCTCTTCAAGCGACGGCTCGCCTGAATCCATCTTTTCGACTATCTTCTCCAAGCGGGCGAGAGCCGTTTCAAAAGTCATGTCCGAAGGAATGCTCATTCTTCAACCCACCTTCACATCATGGATTGTGCAACCGAGTTCACCGCAGCCAAGCTGTACTGTGACTTCGTCTCCCCCGGCAACCTGGTCAGCTCTGCGCAATACCGTCCCGTCTTGTCCACGACATATCGCATAGCCCCGCCCGAGAACAGCCTCTGGGTCAAGAGCGTCCAGCATCCTGCCGAGATACTCAAGGCGATCCTTGTTTGTTCGCAACTTCGTCTGAATTGCTTGAATAAGTCGCCTGCTCAGCTCGTCCACATACTGGCGCCTTTGCATTACTCGCATTCGAACTGTGCGAACTAGCCTGGCTTCCAACAGCTCAACATGGTGGGCATAAGCCGATGCATCAGGCACAACCAGCTCCGCGGCGGCGGACGGGGTGGGCGCCCGCACATCAGCAGCAAAATCGGCAATAGTAAAATCAGTTTCATGCCCTACGGCAGACACAACCGGAACTCGGGATCGCCTTATTGCCCTGGCTACTTCCTCATCGTTAAAGGCCCACAATTCCTCGGCAGAGCCCCCGCCCCTCCCCACTATGATTACGTCGATGTCAGGGACTTGACCAGCTCGATCGAAGGCCTGAACTATGCTGGCGGGAGCATCCGAGCCCTGCACTAGAGCTGGAATTACCAGTATGTCAATTCCCGGCCAACGCCTTCGAGTCACAGTTATTATGTCGCGCACCGCAGCTCCAGTAGGGGACGTGATCACACCAAGGCGTCTCGGAAACTTCGGCAGCGGCCTCTTGGCGGCAGGGTCAAATAGCCCTTCCGCCTCCAGTTTGGCTCGGAGTTGCTGGAAGGCCAGGTAGAGCTCGCCGAGGCCCGCGGGCTCCATCAAGTCAACATATAGCTGGTATTCTCCTCCACGCTCGTAAACGCCTACATACCCATGGGCGTAAACGCGCATTCCATCGGCAGGGCGGAACCGCAACCCAATGTTGCTCCCTCGGAACATCACCGCGCGAAGCCGCGAACTATCGTCCTTCAAGGTAAAATAGATGTGTCCAGACGAATGATGGGTAAAATTGGCTATTTCTCCATTCACCCAGATATCACCCAAAACCGGATCTCGGTCCAGGGCCCGCGCCACCCGACGCGTAATCTCGGATACGGTGAAGATCTCGTAAGACCCTACCTTTCCCGCCATCTGCGGCATGCCAGGCAAGTTCGGAATCCCCGACGCACTGAGAATCCCGTCTGATCCACAGGCTCCACATGTTCCAATGGACCCATGTGGCCCAAAGCCTCCATCTGAAGCCCCAGACGTACCCGCCTTGTACCGACCTGCCATCTACATTCACTCCTTGCCTTCTTCCCGTGATTCGCGCATGCCCTCCAAATGCATCTGCCACGCAAGAAGCGCGCATCCTACGGCATTGTCCCTTGAATGCTC
>DUWJ01000296.1 GCA_012842765.1 Bacillota bacterium
CCTCCGTTTCGGGGCTAAACTCAATGGTCGGAGCGGGGAGATTTGAACTCCCGACCTCTTGCACCCCAAGCAAGCGCGCTAGCCAAACTGCGCCACGCCCCGATCTTTTTGCAGGCTTTATTATATCAGACATTCAGCCCGCAGGCAACACGCCATAGATTTCCTCAGTAAAGTCCAATCTTATCCACTCCGAGAACGCTTGCCAAAGGTTGTCAGTGGCCATTTGAGAATCCCTTTTTGAGCCATGAAGAATCCTCACAGAAAAAGCAACGGGTCTATGAGCAAGGGCCATATGTCGCCAGCCACTGGCACATGAAGATCTGTGCGTCTAAGAACCTCCATTCGATCGGCGTCCGTGCTATGCACATCATGAAAATGCCGGCTAGGGTAAGTGTCTACCCCAACCGGCATCTTTCCCCTTCTTGCCTGATCTTTACTACTTAACGTAGAAATGCAACGGATAACTTATGTACCGTGCCGGCGGCATTTTGTCGGTCGTATAGTATCCCGGAGGAGCTTGCAATAGCTGTGGTATACGGTTCACAACAGTTGCGCATGTCAGTTCCACAGTGGCCGGACGGGCGATTTTGACTACTGTATTTGGTTCTCCAATGATAGACCAATCGTTCCTATCAAATTCGCCTTCCGCATAGACTTTCCCGATGCACTCAGAGATTATGATAGGCCCTTGGTTCGTTACCGTAGTCACAATCGCAGACATGCCTGTGGCATGGCCTGCAGGAATTACCTTGCCTAGCGTCTCTGACTTGATATCCTTGTCGTGGGTTGTTGGCACCAGCTTCTGCTCAGTCGATTTGATGGACCATCCGAACTGCGAGCACAGCCACTCATTTGCATTCCACATAAAGGACGGCAAGGAGTCGCTTTGAGCAATCTGCTTATCGAATTCCTCAAGGCTAAGTCCGGCTCCATGGACTTCCGCCAAGGCGATTCCGTAATCTTCCACGTTATAGCTGGAGACGCCCTCTATTCTTTCAATTCTGTGGCTAGAGCCTGCCAGTGTCGTGATCAGGTTGCCCCAGAACACATCCTGATACCCTGATCCCGCCAGAGTGCAGTTGTTGTCCTTAGCCAATCGATCCAAACGATTGGTCAACGCTGGTGAAGTATTCCACGGATAGAAGGCCTCTTCGCAGGTGCTAATTGCGTTAACCCCGTGCTTTGCAGCAAGAGCAAAGGCATCATACACATCAGGCATCAGGCTTCTAGTTGCGATTACGCACACATCCGCATCACATTCACCGAAAACCTTCTCAGCATTCGAACTGATCGGCACGTTGATCTTGAACCCGAGTCCCGCAACTTCGCCAACATCTTTGCCTTCAAGTGCAGGGTCGAGATCGATTGCGCCAACTATTTCTGCGCCCTTCTCATACAGATACCGTAGAAAATACTTGCCCATCTTACCGCAACCGTACTGGATGACTCTAATCTTCTCTCTCACTACACCATCCCCCTTGCGCTTTTTGATAGGACGTTCGTGCGTTGTCCCTTCCCTGTTGTTGGTCTTCGACTCAAGTGTAATCTCTATTGTACGAATAGAGTCAACCATCTCTTGGGGCTTGTATCGGTATTTGCAGCTTAACAAACATATTTCGTTCGTTATTGTCAAAGATCGGTAGTTCCGCGACTACTTCACATATGTAGTCTCCCACTATCTCGTATCCGTTTTCATGTATGAAATGAAACAGCTTTCGGGCGTTCGCCTTTTCGTTCCAAAAGCTGTGAAAATGTATGCACACGTAATCTCCTGCAGGTATTATCTCTATGCCCTCTTGCTCCTCAAAGTCGTTGTCGACAAACACGAATATCTCTGAAGAGACGAATCTGCCTGCATCAATCATCTCTTTTCGCAATATAGATCCTACGTTGCAAAAGTAAACCATGGGCAGATCTTCGATGATTACCTGTTTCTTTAGCTCTCTCAGGATGTATTCGTAATTGTCGAGCCCGTGGTCGTAGATATTTACTTTCCCGTCGTAGCAGAAGATTTTTCTATCCGGTATGAACTCGAAGGTTATCTCGCCCTCCTGGGGCATCTGCAAATACCTATCGTAATTCCGTATGCAAGCCTCTACGCCTTTTTTCATATGATGCAGCTTCCTGATCTCCTCATCGATGTTCTTGCTCTGCCGCTCGAGAATATCCTTGATCGCCTCAATATCTTCCTTATCAAATTGCTCCTTTATCTGCTCCAAGGACATTCCCAAAGACTTCATATACCCAATCATATCTAGTATGGCGCTCTGCTTGATATCGTAGTATCTGTAGTTTGTATCCTGATTAACATATAACGGTTTCAGCAAATCGATCTTGTCATAATACCTCAAAGTCTGAACTGAAGTGTGATTCAAAGCTGCCATCTTGCCAATCGGCAGGAGATCCACGTTTTTCACCTCACCACTTAAGATATTGACATTTCCAAATGCTTGCAAGTGCTCATGAATGCGGATAGCTACAGTCAAACCAAGCTTCCTCGCCATTGCTGTGGGATAGCAGCTAGGTTTCCCAAAGCAAGGGCTCTGCGATTCAAAGAAAGAAGCTGTAGGCACTAACACATTGGACATGAACTTGCTCTAGCCATGACAACTAATGCCATAAGGCCCTCTTCTTTGCGAATACTACGTGCCCCTCCCCCATTCTTATCTTGCCTGCTCCAACTCCACTCCTGTGAGGCGGCTGTACCAGTCCGTCTCGATTTCCCCAGAAGCTCTGTTGATCACTGACAAGCTTGCGCCGGTTGACTCAGCCCTCTCCCACTCCTCAAAATACAATCTCCTTCAGAGCCTCCATCTGTCTTCGCTTCGGTAAGGCAACAGCCCTTCTTCGAATCATCAGGTTAATTCATGGCACTAGAGACAGCTTCGCCATTGTCAGTCTGTCCTGCGACCCACAATCCGCAGCCGTCACACGGATTATCCACGGATCGAGCATCTCATCTCGGATCCAGGATGTAGATGATGTCGTAGGGCACAGGCCCGTCAGGAAAGGTATAATGAATTGAGGACGATCAACCACTCCAAGCCTAAAGGTAGGGGCTTGCAAGAGCCCCCGCTGACCTTTCCGTTGCGGTGTTCTTGGGGATAATGCGTTGGGATTTCGGTCACGAAAAGCACACCCGAATGTTGGCGTAACTCATGGGTACATCACCGAGCAGGCAAACACATGTGCAAGGCTTGGGAAATTCCATCGTACAGATGCAAGTGGCAACTCAACGGTAGAGCCGGGCACTTGGGATCTCTCGAAACAAGCTAAGAACCGAATCAGGCAAGTGCACAAGGAGTAGCCAACAAAGCGTCCAGATATGTTCAAAGGAAGCTGCAAGCACAGTGCTGTGCGAAAGGAGGGGGAACGCTACTTCCTCCCCACACCTGAAGGGGAATCTCCGTAGCGTGATGTTTGATGAATGACCGTATACTAGTTGTTGATGATGAGAAAGCCATCGCAGACTTGATTGAACTGTACTTAAGAAACGAGAACTACATTGTTTTCAAGTCCCATAACGGGCAGGATGCCTTAGCCCTTGTAGAAAGTGAACCACTGGATCTGGCAATCCTGGACGTGATGCTCCCCGACATGACCGGGTTTGAGATCTGCCAAAAGATCCGGGAGAAACACAACTTCCCTATCATCATGCTCACGGCGAAGGATGAGGAGATCGACAAGATCACAGGCCTCACACTGGGCGCAGACGATTATATTACAAAACCATTCCGACCGCTCGAGATGGTGGCCCGAGTTAAGGCGCAGCTTCGCAGGTACACAAGGTACAATCCCTCTGAACCAGCTGATGAGGAGAATGTGATCGCGTCTGCAGGCTTGGTCATTGACAAGGATGCCCATGAATGCACGCTCAACGAGAGGCCGTTATCCCTAACCCCGACAGAATTTGACATCCTGTGGATGTTGGCATCCAATCGGGGCCGCGTGGTCAGTTCCGAAGAGTTGTTCCGCGAGGTATGGGGTGAGAAGTATTTTACTAGTAACAACACGGTCATGGTGCACATCCGCCATCTGAGGGAGAAGATGAACGATTCTGCGGAAAATCCCAAATACATAAAGACGGTATGGGGAGTTGGCTACAAGATTGAGAAATAGGAAAAGGGACAAAGGCGACTACTCAAGACTAAAGAAGAAAGTCTTTCGCAGGATGCTTCTGATTGTTCTCTCCGCAGTTGCAGTAGTGTTTTTTCTGTGCCTACTAACCATGTGGCGTTTCCGGCCCAACGTTGTGAACTTCCTAGAAAAAGCATTTCACCTGTCCAACGATGAAGCTGGTCGCATTTGGCAAGAAGTATTCAGCGACAATGCCCTTCTATACGTGTTCATCGCTATCATCGTTTTCATACTGATTTTCCTCAGGTTCTCGCTGTCATGGTTTGCCAAATACTTCGACGAGATCAGTGCCGGGATCGATCAGCTTGTTGACAAACCCGGCAGCGACATAATCCTATCACCTGAACTAGCACACATGGAAACAAAGCTGAACAAGATAAAAGGAACGCTGGAAAGACAAAAATGGGATGCGCAGGAAGCGGAGCAACGCAAGAATGACCTCGTGGTCTATCTGGCACACGATATCAAAACGCCTCTCACCTCCGTCATTGGCTACCTGAGCCTTCTGGATGAAGCCCCCGACATGCCGCCGGAGCAAAGAGCCAAATACGTGGGCATCACCTTGGAAAAGGCCTACCGGCTGGAGCAGCTGATCGATGAGTTCTTCGAGATCACTAGGTTCAACCTGCAATCCATCGTACTGAACAAGGGCAAGATAAACCTCTCCTTCATGTTGAACCAAGTAGCGGATGAATTCTATCCCATGCTGGAGCCCGAGGGCAAGAAAGCGGTCGTTGATGCACCTGATGGCCTCACATTGTGGGGAGATGCAGACAAGTTGGCCCGCGTTTTCAACAACATCCTCAAGAACGCCGCCGCCTACAGCTATCGAGGCAGCATCATCCGCATCTCCGCGCGCCAGGAAGATCAAAGCGTAATCATCGTCTTTGCCAATCAAGGCGATCCCATTCCATCCGCCAAGCTAGAGACGATCTTCGACCAGTTCTTCCGGCTTGATGCCTCTCGTTCTACGAATTCTGGCGGTGCAGGATTGGGCCTTGCCATCGCCAAGAAGATCGTTACTGCACATGGAGGCAACATCACAGCCACAAGCAACGAGGAACGAACGGTTTTCACCGTTACGCTCCCGAATCAAGATGGAACAGTTGGATAATCATGATGCAATTGCCCCCGCTCTGCACCATGCACTCGCGACGCGAATCACGTCGCCGCAATTCGCCATGTCATCCGAATTGCGCGAGACATGCGGAGCCATACCCGTGATTGGCTATCGGCTCACCCATCTCGTTCCTCATATCTCTCCTCCCATGTTGCTTTCCTGTCTTGTGTTGGCTTCCCCCACACACTTTTATCCCATAACAATTCGCCAATCGGGTGAAACCACCTTGAGCACAATCAAATGCACCGGCCGCCGAGATTAACAGAACAATGAGTCGTCCGTAAGTATTTCTTAAGATTTCTACAAGCAGAGCCTACTTTTTAGCCTGCCTGATTCGGATAAGGTTAGATTAACGAATCACGCAGGCGTTTCTACTTCATAGATTACGTTGCGTGTTTGAGAAGGAAACAGCTTGCGGAGGCCTTCATCCCCCGCCGCTGTCAACCCGCAGAACACCACGTAAACGCCAAGACCGTAGAGACAAGGAGTCATGAACATGAAACGAACAAGAGTAGCCGTGATATTCGGCGGATCTTCCACGGAGTATGAAATATCGCTGCAGTCGGCCTATTCGGTAATCACCAACCTCAACCCTGAAGAATACGACTTGATACTGCTCGGGATTACCCGCCAGGGAGCTTGGATGAGATTCACCGGTCCTGTGGAGCAGATCAAGGACAATACGTGGATGGATCACAGCGTCTCCGTTCCGGCCATCATTTCTCCCGATCGAAATACCCATGGGATACTTGAATTTCACGGCAACAAGGTAACCACGACCCGAATCGACGTTGCCTTTCCGGTTCTACATGGGAAGAACGGCGAGGACGGAACAGTTCAAGGCCTACTGGAAATGGCGGGCATCCCCTGTGTTGGATGTGGCGTATTGAGCTCAGCCATGTGCATGGACAAGGACATAGCTCACAGAATAGTCAGCCTGGCTGGAGTAAAAACACCTCCATCGATTGTGCTGCACTCTTACGTCTCCGAAGCGGAGCTGCTTAAGCGGATTGCGCACCTGAAATACCCACTCTTTGTGAAACCGGCAAATGCCGGCTCCTCCTTCGGCATTACTAAGGTTTCCCAGGAAAGCGGGCTTGCCTGTGCAGTCAGTGCTGCCTTCGAACACGATAGAAAAGTAGTAATAGAGGAATCAATTGATGGATTCGAGGTCGGCTGTGCTGTCCTCGGCAATGACGTACTCACCATTGGAGAGGTGGACGAGATCGAGCTCTGCAACGGCTTCTTCGATTACACCGAGAAATATACGTTGAAAACTTCGAAGATCCATATGCCTGCGCGGATCGATGTGGAGACTGCTGCACGCATCAAGCAAACAGCTATCGTCATCTACAGGGCTCTGGAGTGTTCGGGGTACGCGCGAGTTGACATGTTCCTCACTCCTGAAGAAGATATCGTCTTCAATGAAGTCAACACCATACCCGGTTTCACCACCCATAGCCGGTATCCCAACATGCTAAAGGGGATTGGAATGAGCTTTGAGCAGATTGTAGACACGCTTATAAGGCTGGCGATCGACCGATGAGAACGCTGAAACTCTATGCAGAGGACATTGGCAAGGGCAACCTCATCCTCGTCAATCCCTCTCATCCACTTGCGACGACACCAGCCGATGAAGTGCTTGTGCCTATTCGCCCTGCCTTTCCCGAGATCGTTCTAGAAAGGCAAACAGCAAGGATGCTGGCAGAAGTGGCTGCTCTCTTGCAATGCGAGGATCAAATCGTACCAGTCAGCGGTTATCGCACGATGCAGGAACAGCAGGCTATATACGCCGATTCCATGCGCGAAAACGGGAAGGAGTTTACGAAGAAATACGTCGCAACTGTGGGATGCAGCGAGCACCAGACCGGACTAGCAATCGATTTGGGAGAAAACAGGCCGGACATCGATTTCATCCGGCCATACTTCCCTTACACCGGAATCTGTCAAGAGTTCCGGAAGCTGTCAGTACAGTATGGATTCATCCAGCGCTACCCGGCTGGACGGGAATCCATCACCCAAATTGCACACGAGCCCTGGCATTTTCGCTACGTTGGCTATCCCCATTCCCAACTGATCAGGGGAAATGAGTTTACGCTGGAGGAGTATACTGACTGCCTCAAGCACTTTCCCTTCGACGGAGCACATCTTCGGATCAAGCACGACAACTACGACTTCGAGATTTTTCATGTCCCCGTCGAACCAGGTCAGGAGGTTGAAATCGAACTGCCGGACAGAATCCCTTTTCAGGTATCCGGGAACAACGATGATGGCTTTGTGGTGACATTATGGAGGCATTTGGGATGAATCTGCAGGAAGAGTTCCCCGGTATTGATTACTTCAGAATAATCGCTGCATTTCTCGTAGTGGCTAACCACACTTCCCCCCTGTCGTCAGTGAACGGGACCGCTGATTTCATCCTGACAAGGATAATTGCCCGTGTAGCAGTGCCGTTCTTCTTCATGACCTCAGGATTTTTCCTGTTTCGTGGAAAGGCGACAGACAGCGAAGCGGACCGCGCAAGGCTGTTTCGCTTTCTGAGGAAAACGGCCGCGTTGTACGCCATTTCAACTTTGCTGTATCTCCCTGTCAACATCTATGCGGGAACCTTCAGAACTGAACATCTGGCCAAAGAACTGCTGAAGGACATTGTGTTTGACGGCACGTTTTATCACTTATGGTATCTGCCGGCAGCGATGATCGGCGCGACCATTGCCTGGCTGTTGCTGAAAAGGCTCGGCCCTGGCCACGCCTTTGGCATAGCCTTCATCCTCTACCTGGTCGGCCTGTTCGGCGACAGCTACTACGGAATTGCAGAAAGAGTGCCATTCCTGCAATCGTTCTATGCATCAGTCTTCACAGTTTCGGACTACACGCGGAACGGACTTTTCTTCGCTCCGGTCTTTCTAGTGCTTGGCGCCATGATGGCCCCGCCAGCGAGGCGCCTGCAGCCAAAGGCGTGCTTTACGGGGCTGGCAGTTGCGTTTCTTCTTATGCTGGCAGAAGCGCTTCTCCTTCACACCTGCGGGATCCCAAGGCACGATAGCATGTACCTTACGCTCCTGCCCTGCGCGGCTCTCCTTTTTCAGAGCCTGCTACACATCAATGGCAAAACGCGCAAAGAGCTGCGGGACATCTCTACGCTCATCTATTTAGTCCATCCCATGATGATCATACTCGTTCGATGGCTTGCCAAAGCCGCGGGCCTCAAACGATGGCTGATAGCTAACAGCGTCATCCATTTTCTTGCCGTAGCAGTATCTTCCCTTGCTGCCGCAGAAGCGATCCTGTTGTTGCTGCGAGTCTTTCAAAACAGAGAGCTCTCTCCTGAACACGCCACTATGGACAGGGCGTGGGCTGAGATCGACCTGACCTGCCTGAGCCACAACGTCCAAGTCCTGCGCAAAGCTATGCCGGATGGATGTAAACTAATGGCTGCCGTCAAAGGCAATGCATACGGGCATGGCGATGTGGAAGTTGCAAAACATCTGAATCAGATAGGAATCGATGCCTTCGCGGTTGCCGCCATCGATGAAGGAATTCGCCTGCGAAAACATGGAATCAAAGGAACGATCCTGATACTCGGCTACACTGTGCCCGAAAGAGCTGGCGAGCTCGCCCGCTACCGTTTGTCGCAGACAGTCGTCGATCGAGAACACGCTGTGCGCCTCAATGCTTGCGGGAAACCAATACACGTCCACATCAAAGTGGATACCGGCATGCACCGTATGGGAGAGCCCTGGGATCATGTATCGGAGATTGCCAGCATCTTCGGCCTGAAGAATCTTTATGTTGACGGAATCTACACTCACCTTTCCGTCTCAGATAGCATGGAACCGGAAGACGCTCAATTTACAGAAATGCAGATAGATAGGTTTTACCATCTCCTGGAAACGCTCCGGGAGCAAAACGTCACCCTTCCCAAGGTACACGTTCAAAGCAGTTATGGCCTCCTTAACTATCCAGAACTTAAATGCGATTATGCAAGAGTCGGGATTGCATTGTACGGCACACTGAGCTCGCCCCATGATCAGACCAGGCTCCACCTGGACATAAAAAATGTCCTGTCGTTGAAGGCACGGGTTTCGCTTGTTAGAACCGTTACAGCCGGGGAAAGCGTCGGCTATGGTCGCCACTTCATTGCCGAGCGTGATACTTGTGTCGCCATCCTCCCAATCGGGTACGGGGACGGGATTCCACGCAATCTCTCGGGCGGCAGAGGCTCAGTATTGATCCATGGATGCCGTGCACCCATTATAGGCCGAATATGCATGGATCAGCTGATGGTCGACGTCACCGGGATCCCGGACGTGAAGCGCGGCGATGTCGCCACATTGATCGGCAGAGACGGTTCTGCGGAGATCACGGCAGAACAAGCAGCTGCCGATGCCGGAACGATAACCAATGAGTTGCTCAGCCGGATAGGCATCCGCGTGAAGAG
>DUWJ01000036.1 GCA_012842765.1 Bacillota bacterium
AGGAGATCAGCAAAACCACCCCACGACATACACTAAGCGAAACGCGCAAGAACATGCGGTCCCAAAGCTACCAAATAAGGCACAGCCAATCTGATTACGGATCGAAGAAGGATCGCTGAACCAGACCGGCAGCGCGATTGCTGCAGAGAAACTCGCCACGGGGATCATAGGCAGTATCATACACAAACAGCCCTACAAGCCGCCTTATGGCGGCGTGCAGGGCTAGTTCTTCAGTCTTGCAAGCCTGGGGCAGGCCCCCTACCCGGCCACAGTCTCAGGCTCCGGATACTCCACCCCGAACAGCTCTACAGTCACCTTCTTCATTCTCACAGGCGACAGCGGCTTATCGCTCCGGTCGCACGGGACTTTCGCAATGCGTTCCACTTCCTCGTAGCCCGACACGACTTTCCCAAAAGCCGCATACCCGCCATCAAGGTGCGGCGATGTTCCAACCATGATGAAAAACTGCGAACCCGCAGAGTCGGGATGCGCAGCGCGCGCCATGGAAAGGACTCCGGGTACATGCTTGAGGTCATTCGCAAAACCGTTGTCCTCAAATTCCCCCCGAATACTGTACCCGGGGCCTCCGGTTCCGACCCCCTTGGGGCATCCGCCCTGGATAACGAAGCCCGGGATCACCCGATGGAAGGTGAGTCCATCGTAGAAGCCTTTGCTCACAAGGCTGATGAAATTGTTTACCGTGTTAGGCGCAACATCCGGATACAGCTCTGCCTCTATTACAGCTCCATTTTCAAGTTCTATGGAAACAAGTGGTAACAGGTTCTCTTGCATGTGCCTTCCTCCTCGCACAACATAATGGTAAACCTGCCATGGCTAGATCGATCACAAGCACCATCATAACAGCTGAAGCGCGGGAAATGAAGCTCGACGGCCCAAAGCTGCATTTCCTGGATCTGGTCCAATCAGAATCTTCTGATACGCCATACCACGTTCAGAGGTGTATCCGGCCCAACGCCGCCACCTTCATCAACTTGAGCAGGAATAATCGAAGCTTTGCCATCATAACACTGCTAGCCCGACCTACGATGGTCACGACAACGGGGGCGCTCAGAGTTGGCCACTTAGACTGCACTTGCCATGCAAATAGCCGTGTAACAGCAATCCCCAAATGTGATTTGATTCTGCTATTGCTGAAGCAGCATCAAGCAAGGGGAGTCGCTTCAAATGGACCACCTCGAGCCACACAAATGATTGCCACGGCGACCTCGTGGGAATATAGCAGATGAGCCGTTAACCTGTCCCCTATGGTAGAAGTGGCCCGATCCAAGACACTTGGTTGTCTGCTATACTACATACGTGAAGGAATCATGGTTCATATGCGCAGCGATACACTCCGTCTAGTATCGCTGATCCGAATGGGGGGCGTTGATATGGAGGAGGGCGATGTCAAATCCCTTGCCTCAGCTATGGGCAAAAGAGCCGTCAATATCGGGATGAAAAACGACAGCATCAAACTCCTTCGTTCAGCCATGAAGGGCCGCCACAAATCCCTCATTGCAGTGGAAGGCATATGGCTGAATGCAAAGGCGCTCACCGCCCGGGCACGCATCGAAACATTGTACGTCTGCCCTGCAATGATTCACACGCCGGAAGGGGCGGACCTCCTTTCCAGACTGGTCGACCAGACGATGGGTGAGATCTGCATAATCTCCGAAAACGTCTACCACAGGCTGAGCGAGCCGAAATCGGACGAAGGCGTAATCTCACTCTGCAGATTGCCAGAAATCACGCTCAACAGTGTTCGTCCGCGCACTAACGACTTAGTGCTCGTTTTGGACGGTCTGGAGAGCCCGGGCAATGTGGGGACGATAATACGCACAGCAGAGGCCGCCGGCGCTTGTGCCGCAGTCATCTGCCATGGGCAAGCAAATATTACCAATCCCCGAACAGTGCGGTCGAGCCTGTGCAGTGTTCTGAGCCTCCCTGTATTGGAGGCGGATATGGAAGACATCATACGGTGGCTCCGTATGCACGAATTCGCGCTCTACTTCGCAGACGCCTCTGGCGGCGTCGTCTACAGCGACATAGAGTATGCCCCGAGATCTGCATTGGTGGTCGGGAACGAGAAATACGGGATAAGCCCGGACTGGTATGAAACCGAACACCTGTCGGTGTACATCCCGATGATGGGCACAGTCGATTCCCTAAACGCTGGCGTCGCCGCCTCTATACTCGCCTACGAAATTCGCAGCCAATTCGGGCACACTCGCGCACGGTCTCATATGAAAGCTTAACGGTGTGAAGGATCCTATTATCCCGTGCATGCATCTTTGTCTTCTCTCCTCCAGGCCATACGCTCGGGCTCTGGCAATCAAGGCAATGGGCTTGTAGCTGTTTCAGGCACAAACAATCCCAATCCAAAATGGCATGCATAGCCCAAAGCCACAGGCCCCATCAAAGGGCCATCGAACATGAGCTTGAATTTGAAAGCTCTCTTCACCGGATCTGGGGCATTGCCATAGGCTCGGACTATTCGATATACCCGCCTTGAAGCAGTCGCGCCAAGCAGCTGCATATCAATGAGCAGCGGCAGACTGCAATTGTCGTGTACACGCTGATCCCATTCCCGGGCAATCTGCTCTTCAGGGCCGTCCTGTTGTCTGCCGTTCTTGGTTAGCTTGGTCTCTCCGGCCCGTGTCCTCTTCGGGTGGCGGGTCATGACGTAAGGAACAGCAGAAATCCAAACACGAGAAGGCCCAAAGATCCTGCCCAGCTGCGCGATGTTCTCCATGTTCGCCACGCCCGACAGCCTGAGCTCCATGGGCTCGCAATAATGTCCAAGATAGACTTCCCTCACTCTGGCAATCGCGTCGATTTCGAGAGAGTTGAACCCTCGAACGCTATACACGAATACTGTGTCAATCAACCCATCTCCGTCGCCGTCATCAGCCAAATAAAAAGCGTGCTGATGACCGGAGAGCACCTTTCCCGACTGGTCCTTTCCCGACAGGACGGGCGATACTGCTCCGCCATGGGCCTTTCCATACTGACTCATAATCGCCCGTCTGCACATCTCGCCCACAAGCAACGTCTCTTCTACAGGCGGACGAAAGCAAGGCTCCACACTGCATCGGACTCCAACAATGCCAATCACTTATTTGCACTCCCAGGAAACCGTCTTGTCCTCGCTTCCTGCCTCACAGCTTCCAAGTTGATTATCTCTGCTACTTCGAATTGTGTGGGCACGCTGCCCGCCACAGGCCTAATGCGCACGCAGGCGGGAAAGTGCCCCAT
>DUWJ01000297.1 GCA_012842765.1 Bacillota bacterium
ACGAAGACTTCGGCTGCACTGGCCACGTATGAATCGAGGAGCACAACAACAAATGGCGTCCTACCTGCCCGGGCCTCCTGTTCGACGACTGCATAGCTCCACCCGGGCAACTCGGGGTCCTCGCTTCTGTCCTTCATCCAAGGCGCATCATCCTGGTTTTCGAGACTAGACAGGTTATCATCTGATTCGGACAACGTGTTGGATAACAATGCCAATGCCACATCTGTAACGAGTCGCCTGGAATAGGTGCTCGGCCCAACATCTCCACCGGTCAACCGGCGACACCATTCCCTACCATAGGCATACCTTCCCCCGCGATTGGACCTAAGGTCCAAGATGATCACGTCTTCATCCCGAAAACCCTCCGCATCCTCAGCGAATCGAGCAATGGCGCGCCGTTGGCCGGGAAGATCACGAAAGTCTCCGCACGTTATGAGCGGCACGCCCCCAACCTCGGACAGCTCATAGACAGGCCCGTCAAGAACCATGGGTGAAAAAGGGACAAGCCAGGCCATTTCATCGCACCCATCTGCGTATTCGAGTTTGAGCGCGACATCCCCGTTTCCCTCAGGCAGAACCATCCCCAACAGGTAGACTATGTCGCCGGCTTCATCTATAGACGGTTTCATGAATGCAGACGGGGACTGGCCATCTATGGATAGAATTCTCTCGCCATCGGCATTCCAGAATTGACCCTCATTATCCATGCAAAAACTGTGGGTCGGACTTGCCCTGAATTGATGGTATTCACAGATTCTTCTCTCCCCAATTGAGAGATGTCCATCCCGAACGAAACTGAGATTTGCGGCGATGATGTCTATGTATTGCCACATGGGAATCTCCTCCGCGAATTCGCCTATCTCGCGGAGTATCCCGTCCTTTGCCGCTTCGAAGGCTTCATCGCCGCCGAAGTATTCGTACCCAGCATATCCGTACTTCAATACTTCGAACAACAGTTCAACTTCTTCCGCAGCATAATGTGGAGAGATATGCCATTGGTGCGATTGGCCGGTTCTGACCGATCGGCCTTGATTTCGCCAAATCTGGGCTACATCAATCTCATCTTCCAGGCCTGTGTAGTTATACAACAGCTCTATGGCCTCTCTCTCGATGTCGTCACCAGACGGCCCAGGCCAAATCGGTCTGTTTGTCTCCACTATGGCTCTTGCCTGAGGCGACAGAACAAGCTCAGCTCCTATCTCCCCTGCTGCAGCATGCCCAGACAATGCGGCAGCCACCAACGCCCACGCCATTGTCAAAGTCCAAGATGGGCGAGGTTTCGTCAGTAATGCACTCCCATAAACAGCCTTCAACGTAATGCCCCCGTGTAGTTTCGCTTCCCCGGCAAAACCCGTCAACCACGAAGTGGTACAGCCTCTACGTCCGTCTGAACCTCAGCTCGTAACCTGTCAACTCTGAGTAGGCCTTGCTCAGCCTCTGGGCAACCGCCTCGTCAACGTCCACAGGGCCCCTTGCCTCGGCATAGCCCGAATGAACGCCAACCTTCATCCCTCCTAGGCCGTTGGCGGCCAGGAGCTCCCTGGCCAGGTCGGCCAGCTCATTCACTCTCGCGCTCTCCTGGATTTCCAGTCTCCATCCTGTCGCCGCCTCGAGCTTGTCCAGGATCTCCTTGTATCTCTCCCCGACCTGGGGGGTTATGAAGGCGAGCGCCATCCGTCCCTCATCCCTGTAAATGCTGACCTTCGGTTGATTGACCGCTCCCGCGAAAGCATCGTCGATCATGCCCTTCGCCATATTCTGCTCCATAGGTTCACTCACGCCGTGTGACGGTACACCCTCCGGCGTCCACGGGTCCTGACTGCGTCGTGCGGCAACCTGATCCAGAAGGCTCTGTCCTTCAACCCTAAACAGCAATTTGTAGCCTGTCTCCTCCTCGAACGCCTCTGCATATTCTCCCAACGTTCGTCCCCGGATTCCTGGCTGTGCCAACCCTGCTGGCTCCTTCACAGTGACCGATTGTGCGCCGAAGGACGGATCGCGGTTGACCCTTATGCCGAACTCCTCTGCCAAGTCCGTCTTGATCTTGGTCTTCAGGAATTCCATATTGGAGTTGGGCGCAACTTCGATTCTGCGCAGTATCTCCCGCTCCAATTCTCCGATCTCGTCTGTGCACCTCTCGGCATATTTCGGCGTCGGAAAATACAGCGTCACGCTTCCATCTGAAGCAAATCCCACCTTCTGAAGTCCAAACGGCGACAATCTTTCCTGAATCAGTGCCCACGCCTCATTCTGTTCCATCGGCTTCGGCGTAACAGCGTCCACATACTCTTCCTCAGTCAACACGTACACAATATTGGGGTTGGTGTAGGCGGACCTGAAGCGCGGCGACCCGCTGACTTCCTTGCGGAAAGCCCGTTTCTCTTCGTCGGAGATCTCTCGGGGACCGTACCACACCATCATCAAATCCGCAACTGTGAGCGTCGTTCCCAGAGTCCCTGTCTGGAACAGGTGTTGCCAAAGCTCCTCCGGATCTACCGGCTCCTCTTTGTGCAACGCTATCCTGCGCACCTGCGGCTTCAAGGAGTATCGTCGTTTTCCCCCGCCCGGCGCCGGAACATACTCGTAGACCCCACCCGAGCCGGCCACTTCTATGCGGGTGTCAGGCAATTCGTCTGCCAGGGCTTGGGAGAGCGCTTCAAGAGACTCCTCATTCCCATGGTTGAGGAGGACGAAGTCGGGCCTTAAAGCCTTTACTGAAGCGATGATCCCGAGCGAGTCCGCATGGGCCGAAAGACCGAACTTCCCCACCTTGCACCTAACCCGGTATTCGTTTTCGTTCAAAAGTATCGTCCGTTCATTCTTTCGAAGCTCAGCCAAGTCCAGCAATCTTCTTCCCGGCGATTCTTCATCCTGGTACCCCACTATCGCCAAGAGATTCTTCTCATCCTCGAGAATCCTCTCTGCGTATATCGGCGACACTCCGCCTGTGAGCATCCCTGAACTCGCAATTATCACACACGGATCTTTCGATGCGAGGATCTTGTCCCTTTGGGACTTGCTCCCCACTGCTTCGATACCATTCGTGTAAAAAAGCTCATGGCCCCGCAGGACTTCTTTCTTGTATCTTTGCTTCAGGTAATTCGGGTTCCTAGCGAAAACGGTATTTACGTTTCGTATCAGACCATCAACGTACACAGGGTATTTTCTCTTCGTTCGCCGCATGTAGTTTCTGAGAGCCAAGATTATCTCCTGAGACCTTCCCACGGCAAAAGCAGGCACAAGCGCCCTTCCGCCAGCGTCCAGCGTCTCGCCGATAGTGTCGAGCAGCCTTTGCATCTCCTGAGACCTCGGAGCGTGAATCCTCGATCCATAGGTGGCCTCGGTGATCACCACATCGGCCCCGCGCTTGAGAGCTCCACTGAACGCCTGCATACCTACGGTCTCCTGCTCAAATGTGGTAAAGTCGCCAGTGTAAAGGAGCGTCCCTTCTTC
>DUWJ01000298.1 GCA_012842765.1 Bacillota bacterium
CATTTTGGCAGGGCAGATGTCTTGCCCATGTGGGTTGCGGATATGGATTTCCCTTCTCCCCCAGAGGTGGTACAGGCTATACAGGAAAGGGCAAAGCATCCGTCATACGGCTACACGGGGACTTCTGATTCCTTTTTCGATTCGATAGTAGGGTGGATGGACAGGAGGCACGGATGGGCGATAGAGCGTGAGTGGATCTCGACTACTCCCGGGGTGGTCCCTGGGCTCGCAGCATCAGTCCTTGCTTTTACGGAGCCAGGCGACAACGTCATTGTGCAGTCTCCGGTATATCCGCCGTTCTTTCGGGTGGTGGAGAACAACGGGAGGAGGCTGCTCAACAACGAGCTCGTAAGGGTGGGAGACCGTTACGAGATGGACTGGGACGACCTGGAGGCGAAGCTCGGCGAAGGGGCCAAGCTTTTCCTGTTGTGCAGTCCGGCCAATCCTGTGGGGAGAGTCTGGTCAGAGGAAGAGCTGGCGCGCATTTCGGAAATGTGTGTCGCCCATGGCACCGTGATCGCATCTGACGAGATACACAGCGACATCATTTATTCATGGGCAAGACACACTCCTTTTGGCGCCCTGAGCCCGGAGGCGGCTGAAAACTCCGTCACCTTTGTGGCTCCAAGCAAGACCTTCAATGTTCCGGGGCTTTCGACTTCTGTTGCGATCATACCCAACTCCGACTTGAGGGAGGGTTTCAATCGCGTCCTTAGCGGGCTCGGACTCGGAACGAATCTGTTTGGTATTACTGCCCTGGAAGCTGCGTATACCTACGGAGACCGTTGGCTGGATGACGCCATTGCCTATATTGAGGAGAACCTCAGGTTCATGGTGGAGTTCCTCGGCCGTCAGGTGCCGGAGATCCGAGTGGTTCCCCCTGAGGGAACATATGTGATATGGCTTGACTGCAGGGGGCTGGGGCTCGATCCCGATGCTTTGCATCGGTTCATGGTAGAGGAGGCGCGAGTAGGCCTGAGTGACGGGACATTTTTCGGTTCAGGAGGCGAGGGATATCAGCGGATAAACATAGCGTGCCCCAGGCCGATCCTGCGCGAAGGGCTGGAGCGAATTGCGTCCGCGGCAGTGAGATTGCGGGGCGGAGTGAAGGGCACGAAGACAGGGGCGTAGGAGGCTCGATGCTGCGGACGCGTGAATCATGCCGGGAGGTGAAGATGGTGGCGAGAAAGCGTCCCTGGTTTGTGATGGTTCTCCACAGTCATTTGCCGTGGGTGATGGGTTATGGCAGATGGCCTTTTGGCGAAGAGTGGATCTATGAGATTGCGTGGGATTGCTACATTCCGTTGATCCGGGCGTTTAGGAATCTTGAGCGCGACGGCATTCCCGCAAACATCACGCTGAGTGTCACCCCAGTCCTTGCGGACCAGCTTGCATCGGAGAGTTTCAAGTCGGGGCTCGTAGAATACCTGGGCGACAGGCGGCGCAGGGTCGCTGACGACAGGGCAGAATTCCTCGCCCGGGGAAATACGGATCTGGCGAGACTGACGATTTGGATTGAAGAGCAGATAGACCGGGCTTTGCAGGACTTCGAAGACATGGGCCGAGATATTCCCGGTGCATTGGCCGACCTTGCTGCCCGGGGCTGTATTGAACTGGCGACATCCGCGGCTTCCCACGGGTATCTGCCGTTGCTCAAACATGAGAAGACTAAGCGCCTTCAGATTCGCATGGGGAAGGTGGGGTTTAAGGAAGTCTTCGGCATGGAGCCACGGGGATTCTGGTTTCCGGAGTGCGCCTACAGTCCGGGCTTGGAAGAGCTCGTAGCGGGTGAAGGTTACGCTTATACCGTGCTGGATGCCATGGCTGTGCAGGGCGGGAAGGCAATGAGCCAGTACGGCGAAAGCACCAGAACGGTGCCGCCTACAGGCAGGTCTGTGGAGACGGTCTACAAGTGTTGCAATTCTGAACTAGCCGTCTTCCCACGCCACCCGGAATTGTGCGCCCAGGTATGGTCCAGATGGACGGGGTACCCGGGAGACTTTGCCTATCGGGAATTCCACAAGCAGAAGCCGCGATCTGGAATGAGATACTACCGCGTGACTGATTCCGCAGGCGATTTGCGCACTAAGAAACCATACGACCCAACGGTTGCGGCAGCCAGGGCCAGGGAGCATGCTGCACATTACGTGGGGCGCATCGAGGAAGCAGCTGATGAGAGCCGGTCGGAAGTACCCATACTCACGACCGCGTTCGACACGGAGCTGTATGGGCACTGGTGGCATGAGGGCCCGATTTTCCTGGAAGAGGTGGCACGGCTCCTTGCCCAAAGTGACGCGGTGAATCATGCAACCCCGTCGCGCATCCTTGAGGAGATTGATTGGGAAAAGGTTGACAGGATAGAGCCCTTGGAATCGTCGTGGGGCGTTAATTGCGACCATACTGTGTGGATGAACGAGCGCACACGGCCGATGTGGGAAAAGATATGGGAACTCGAAGACATAGTAAACGGCAGCTGGGCATTGACTCCTTTTGGGCCGTGGCCCGGCGACTTCTGGGAATTACAGTCCAGCGTTGATACATTCCTCCGCGAATTCCTGCTAATGATGGCTTCGGATTGGGAGTTTCTTATGTATACTGGGACTGCGGGGGATTATCCTGAACGGCGCTTTGAAGGGCACAGGAAAAACTGCGCAGAGGCCTATGGCAGGCTTCGCGCGGCTTTGAAAGATCATCAGTTGCCCGAGTATCTTTACGAACCCTTGTATGACAGAAGGGATGCGGATCTTGAGTCCCCCGAAGGCTGTTAGCCGGATCAGCGGCGTTGGCCTCTGATTTGCCCTACACTATATGCAACACGAATTACCAAGAAGGGGGACTGTCTAGCAATGAGAGTTCTCTTTGCTTCTTCGGAAGTCAACCCGTATATGAAGGTAGGAGGACTTGCTGACGTTGCCGGAAGCCTCCCAGGGTTTCTGGCTGAAGCGGGATGTGATGTTCATCTTGTAATGCCCAAGTACGAGACTGCCAAATGGAACGGGATTGCGTTTCAAGAGTGGGGATCTGTGTACCCTCCAATGGGGTATGGGCGGGAAGAAGCACAGGTCTATTATTCGAAGATTTCTAGGAATCTGACGCTCTATGCGGTGCGCAACGGTGCCTACTTTGCCCGTGAAAAGCCGTATGATTCCCCTGACGACATGAGAAGGTTCATGTTTTTCGCGAAAGCGTGTTACGAATTGGCCAGGGCCCTTGAAGTCGACGTGGTACACGCCAATGACTGGCATACCGGGCTTTTGCCCGTGTTCTGCCGGGTGTACGGTTGCCCGAAGGACCCCGGCACTGTGATAACCATTCATAACCTGGCGTTTCAGGGAGAAGGGGACTGGGACGATTTTCTCTATTCGTCTCTCCCGTGGGATACATTTAACCCGGGTGGCGTTGAATACTACGGGAAATTCAATATCCTGAAGGCTGCGATGATGTATGCTGACAGGATAACTACGGTATCTCCCACTTACTCAAGAGAGATACAGACCCCGGAGTTCGGTATGGGGCTTGAAAAGGTTCTGATGGCGAGGCGCGACGCGATCCGGGGGATACTCAATGGCATAGACTACGATGAATGGAACCCGATGACTGACGCTCTTATAACATCCAATTACGATGTTGAGAGGCTCGATAAGCGGATCGAGAACAAGAGATCCCTTGCGGCAAGATTCGGGTTGGAATACAGGCCTGAGACTCCCGTTTTCGGCTTTGTGGGTCGGCTCTTTGAGCAGAAGGGCGTTGATATACTGATAGAGGCCACTAAGCGCCTTGTGGAACAGGATGTTCAGGTAGTTGTCTTGGGAACAGGTGCTCCCCAGTATGAAGAGGCGCTGAGGAGCCTATCCCATGCGCATCCCGGGAAGGTCGGCGCGAAGCTGGCGTTCAGCAATCTGTTGGCTCACGAGATTTACGCAGGGGCGGATTTCTTCCTCATGCCGTCGAAATTCGAACCTTGTGGCCTCGGGCAGCTTATTGCAATGAGATATGGAGCAATTCCGATAGTGAGGGCAGTGGGCGGTCTGCGTGATACTGTGACTGAGCCCGTAACCGGCCTCGTCTTTTGGGAGTATTCTGCGTCAGAATTGCATGCTGCCATGGAAAGGGCTCTGGAAATATATGATAATCCCGAGGCGTTTCTCGCTATGCGCATCCGTTGCATGACAGCGGATTATTCCTGGGGAAGGTCGCGGGACGAGTATGTCTCGCTTTACAAGGAGATCGCGCCTGGGCGATAGTTCCTCCGCAACACGGGGGCCAATTATATGGTTGATAAGAAATGCTTGCCCGGAGGCAGGGTGGCGGCGAATCGTATTGCGCTGCTGTGAGTTAACCTGTTGAGCCTCCGGGCAAGACTCGATTTGTAGCGGCAGCAAACCCATCAACTCAACCCCGAATCCGACGGTGAACAGGCGCACGCGCAGAATCAAGAGTCGAATAGCTTGGATGACGATCAAACCATCGCGAAAAGCCAGAAGACGTGCAAGCATGTAACCGCCC
>DUWJ01000299.1 GCA_012842765.1 Bacillota bacterium
ACGAAGTAGCTCTGGAACACGATGAACAATACGATGATCGGCAGGGCTGATATTATCGTTCCGGCCAACATCGGTCCCCAGTCGAACGCCACTGCGTAGGTGCTTCTGAAGTTGAGCAGGCCGATGGTCAATGTGTACTTGTCAGGCGGCGATGTGAGTATCATGAGCGGCCAGAAGAACTCATTCCACGTGCCCTGGAAGGTGAGGATTGCAAGCGCACCCAGGGATGGCTGAGCCAGCGGCAGCATGATCTTGAAGTATGTCTGGAACGTGCTGGCGCCGTCGATTCTGGCCGACTCCTCTAGGTCGTGGGGGAGGGATTCGAAAAACTGTTTCATGATGAAGACGGCGCTTCCGTTGACCATGGTGGATATGATGTAGCCGGGCCAAGTGTTGATCAGAGTATCCACTCCGAAGAGTTTCGACAGTCCGAAAATGCCATCCCGCAGGACTAAGTAGTTGGATATGAAGGTGACCTGCCCGGGGATCATCATGGAAAACAGCGTTAGGAAGAAAAGCGAATTCCGGCCTGCGAAATCGAGGCGCGCCAGGGCGTAGCCTGCCATTGACGCGATGAGGAGCGTGGTTACTACACGTATCGCGCTGAGGAGGAAGGAGTTCCTTATCCATAAGAGAAAGAGACTCTTTCCTGTTGTGCGGCTGTAGTTCTCCCTGAAAACGCGATGATAATTATAGAAGACGTATGGGATGATGCCGGATGTGACGTTGTTCCAGCTTTGGACACGTCCCAGCCTTTCCAGCCTGTTCGGCGCCAACGTGGCGGAGACGAATTTCTGATAGAGCGGGACTTCGACATCCATGGGAAGCCTGTCGTATGTGAGCTCGCCTGTATGCCTTATCTCCCATTCATAGGTCACTCGGACCCTCCCGTCTACCTTCCCGCGGGACACCTCTCTCACCTTGCTCACTACAGCTTCATCTGCGGCAAACGGCCCAAGCCTCACTGCGCCCGCTCCGGCTCCCGGAACGCGCCTCGGCACTACAACGATTGGTGGTTCGGGGTCTTGGCCTTCGTCTACCTCGTAGGTTGCGCTGAACGGGACAATTGCTCCCGGAGCGAAAGCCCCGAAGAAACCGTCTCCTGCTCCCGCCTTGCCCAGGCGATAGGCTGCACCCCAGTTCACCGGCGAAAGTTGTGGTGAGCTGAGTGTTGGAGGCCATTCGGTGGGATTGTCCTTTAGGCTCGACAGGAATGCAAAGACGAGCGGGCCCATGAAAAAGATGGAGAAGAACATGAGCAGCACGTATATTGAGGCCGTCCGCGCCCATCTTCTTCTTGCCATGGCCTTTGATGGCTGATTGCTCCGTGCCCCGGCCGCTCTTCTGTCAACTGCTCTGCTTTGCATCTGGATCATCCTCCTGACTTCCATCTTGGGGTTGTTCGGTCGCCAATCCCATAGATATGGCCTGCATTAGAGTCAAGCCCGCGAGAGCTTTCTTTGAATCCACGTAAGAATGAACGTAAAGGTCGCCAAAACCATGGCCGCAGCTGAGGCCGCGCCTATTCTGGGCACTGCAGAACCAGGGAAAGCATTGTGGTATACGAAGTAGGCCAACGTTATTACGGATTCCAGTGGCGCTTGATCCCCTATGATGGCCACCTGGTCAAACATCTGTAGTGTTCCGATGAGCCCCATGGTTACAACGAGATATGTTACGTGTTTCAGCCCAGGCAACGTTATATGGCGGAACGCGGCAAAACCGGTAGCTCCGTCAACGGCTGCGGCTTCGTAGAGTTCGCTGGGAATGTCCTGAAGACCGGCGAGAAACAGGAGCATCATGGTGGGCGCTGTGGTCCAGGTGTTCAGTATCATTATCGCTACAAGCGGACGTGGAATTCCCAGCTTGCCTGCCCATTCTGGGATAGTCTGGCGCGTGTTTAGCCAGATGGTCCTTACAGGCTCAACGCCTGGATTGGGCGATACTACCCCTGCGAACTGGAGAAGCCAGACCACGACCAATGACAGAAGGGCCGACGCCAGGATGAAGCTGGGCTCGAACCACGAACAGGGCTGCTTGCGAGTCCGCTCCGTAATCACCATGAGAACCTGGAGCACGACGAGGGAGGCGAAGAATGCTCCTATTATGGCTTTGCGCTCCAGAAAACTTGTCGTTAGGTAATTGAATATTCCGTTGCGCTGAAATAGCCACATAAAGATGAGGGTGATGACCACGCTCGATGTGACACTCGGCATGTAGTACAGTGCTCTGAAGAACTTGATCCCGCGTATCTTGGTATTGAGCACTATCGCAAGGATCAGGGCGAATATGGTTTGAAAAAATGTGACGATGATAGAGAAGGTTACCGAGTTCTTGAATGCCCGCCCGAACTGCACATTCCGGAAAAGGTCCGCGTAGTTCTTCAGCCCGACCCACACGGGCTTCGAGAACATGTTGTAATCTGTGAAGCTGAAATACAGCGTGCGCAGGAACGCATATCCGAAGAATATCGCGATGAAGAAGATATACGGCGCAAGCATTATATAGGGAGAAGCCTTTTCCAAGACGGCCGATGATTGTTTGGGTTTCACGATATCACCTCCAGAGCGCTGGAGCTACGCATCGAGGGAATGAAACGGTGAGGCAGGGAGGGACTGTCGTGCGTAGCGCGGCCGGCCAACATCAGCCTTAGGCCGCTTGCCCGACCGTCCCGCTCGGTCAGGGAGTTTCGAAGCGCCCCATGGGGCGCTTCGATCCCGCCGCGCTGACCGCGTTACTTTCCGATCAGCTCATTCAATCTCTTCTGGGCTTCTTTCAGCGCCGCATCTGCAGACTGTTGTCCACTCATGACCGAGACCAGAGCGTCATTGATGGGCATCATCCAGTCACCGCCGTACTGACCGAATTCAAAAGGCATCACGTAACCGTCTGCTGCCCCTTCAAAGACGACCTGGTTCGCAACGGCTTCCTTGTCTGTCTTCTTGAAATAGGGGTTGTTGACGAGGGCCCGGCGTGACGGAAGCGCCAGCCCGCGTTCGAGAACCCATTGCTGCGCCTCTGGAGATGTCAGCAACTCCAGCACTTTGAAAGCCTCGTCTTTGTGCTTAGAGGCTGCGTTTATCGACCAAGACACTGTGAAAGTGAGGTTGCCGCGCTGGCCTGTTCCCGGGTATTTAGGCAGCAAAGTGGCGCCGTAGTTGAGGTTTGGGGATTCATCGCGGAGGAAGCCTACGATCCATGCTCCCTCAAAACAGCAGGCTACTTTCTCGACCGCCAGGGCCCCGCCGCCCCATCCTTGGCCGATATCTGCCGGCATTACACCGATGCCCTTTGCAGCAAGACCTGTATACCAGTTGAAAGCGTCGCGGAACTCCTTGCTGAGAATATCGGTTTTGCCGTTCTTGTCGAAGCTCCTGAAGCCGGTGGCGTATGCGAACGCGCCCATTCTTGCGAATTCAGGCGACAGGCAAACACCGTACACTCCCGGGAAGGCTGCCTGGACTTTCTGAAGTTTGGCTGTGAAGGTGTTCCAGTCGTCATTCTTGTCGGGATAGGGAACTTTCGCTATGTCAAACATGTCCTTGTTGTAGATGAGGGCGAGTGTATTGAAGTCCTTTGGTATTCCATACACTTTGCCCTTGTAGGTGAATGCATTGAGGAGTGCAGGGATGATGTCTTTCCCTTGCAGGATGTTCGACTTGGCCAAGTAGGGATCGAGGGGTTCAACTGCTCCTGATGAGAATAGGCCCTGGGCCCAGAAGATGTCGACGTAGAACAGATCCGGCCCAGTTCCTGCCGATAACGCGTTGACAATCCATTTGTCATAAGCGTCGGGTATTGGCTCGTAAGCTACTGTGATCCCTTTCAGGTTAGGCTGCACGAACCTGGCAATGAGCTCCTCAACGATTGCGGTGTCGGTCCCGCCGAAACCTGCTACGCGGATTTTGACATTGGCGGCCTGAGATGCGGTGGCGCATGCCAACATGGCCGCAAGTACCGCTACGCACAACACTCTGCGAATCTTCATCTTTAAATAACCTCCTTGTGAAGTCGGTTGTGAAATTCGCTTGTAGTCAGGTACAGGGGCGATGCCCGTGTTAATTCGGAGAGAACACATATCACACTGCACTTTGCTAATGTAGTAGCTGTATTCTGTGTGCGCGGGTCTGACAGGGCATGGCTACGTGGTTCATATTCGCTGGGTTGCTGTATGCTCCATGGCTGTCAGTGCGCTTTCTGGACCACCTCCCGGGCAGGTCTGCGCTTATTTGGCTCTGCTGTAGAGCTACGTACTATCAGATTTGCCTTGAGGAGAACGCGAGATGGCGGTGTTTCCCCGTTGCACGCAGAGATCAGCATGTCTGCCGCAGTCTGGCCTAGTTCGTAACGGGGTTGGTCGAGGGTGGTCAGGGGCGGAGAGGACATTGCGGCCATATCAATATTGTCAAACCCGACTACGGATAGATCGTCAGGAACAGTAAGTCCCCGTTCGCGGGCGCCTTCCAGCACGCCCATGGCCATGAGGTCTGATGCCGCGAATACAGCGGTCATGTCCGGAGACCTGTCTATCATGGAAAGGAAGGCCTTTTTGCCTCCTTTGGCCGTGAAGTCGGCCTCGGCAACTAGCGAGGGATCGAATGGAATCTCCAGATCGTCCAGGGCGTTCCTGTAGCCTTGGAGCCGCTCGAGGCTGACAGAGGCTTGTTTGTATCCATTGACGATACCGATCCTTCTGTGGCCTAGATCTGCCAGGTGCCTGATGGCGGAATGGACCGCTGACAGGTTGTCGCATCCCACTGAGAACGTCATGTCTCCGGCTAAGGGCATATCGATGGTGACTATCGGAATTGTCGATGTTGTAAGGTCTGCGAGCCATGGATCATCGGTGCGGAGTCCCATCAGAAATGCGCCCTCTACCATTCGTCGCCTGCAGAGGTCGAGGTAAGAAGAGTTCGTTGAGTCGGGCGGACGGTTCGCCTTGAACACCATCATGTCGTATCCTTCCTCGGTAAGCTCATCAAGGAATCCATTGATCACTTGTCCGGAAAACGGGTGAGAAAAGCCTTCGCCCTTTTCCCTGCCCAACACGAAAAGCCCCATTACCCCGGACTTCTGAGTGACCAGGGTACGCGCTGCTATGTTCGGCTGGTAGTTCAGCTCACATGCGATGCGGAGGATGCGGCTCCGCGTCTCCTCGCTTATGTCTGGGTACCCACTCAAAGCTCTGGAGACGGCAGTCACTGATACACCGGCCTTTTCTGCAATATCCTTTAGCGTGGTGCGACTCATGCGTTCGTGGCCTCCTCGTTTGTCGTTCGCAATTGTTATGTGGGGCATTGGGCCTCCACGGAACTAAATCGATTAAGCAACAACATTGACGATAAAAACTGCGTTTGCCTGCGGTTATGTGTTGCCAAGTTTTTAAACGCCAAGGCGCTACTGCGATGCACGGGCAAAATCACTTAAACGTTAAACCTAATGAACACTATTCTACATGGGGCTGAAAAATCCTACCTGGGTTTGAAATAAGATTGGGGGGATGGAATGGCCGGTTGGGTGCGGCCGTGTGGGCGAAGTATAGGCGAATAACCTCAGACTGAAACCGAAACCCGTTTTCTGCATCTTTCCGTAGCACTATTTCTCCCCAAGTACCGA
>DUWJ01000479.1 GCA_012842765.1 Bacillota bacterium
CACGGCGAAGGGGTCCTCGGAGACAGCGGTCGGGGTATCGTCAACCATTTCAATCTGGAAGGCAAGGTAGAGATCGAGGTGGGCACGCTGTCGAAGGCTTTCGGCGTCATGGGAGGATACATAACCGGGCCAAAGGTTCTCATCGACTACCTGAAGCAGAAGGGGCGTCCGTTCCTGTTCAGTTCCGGCCTTACGGCTGCGGATACCGCGGCGGCGATTGCGGCTGTGGATGTTCTCGTCGAAAGCGATGAGCTTGTCAGGAAGTTGTGGGACAACGCTGCATACTTCCAGAAGGGTTTGAAGGAAGCCGGGTTTGACATAGGCAAGACCCAAACGCCCATAACCCCCGTAATGCTCGGCGACGAAGGAACTGCAGTGACGTTCTCGAAAAAGCTATTCGATAAGGGGATTTTTGCCCAGTCGATAGCCTACCCGACTGTGGCAAAGGGCAAGGCGAGGATAAGGTGCATGCTGTCGGCGGCGCACCAGAAGGAAGACTTGGATTTCGCCCTCGCTACATTCACCGAGGTGGCCAAGGAGATGGGGGTTCTCTAGCGGCGACCCTGCGGCATATATAGGCGCCTCTCGGCATGACATTTCTGCAAGGCAGCTTGTGGACATTGGAGTCGTGATGGGAGGCGCTTTCACATTCAAACATCTATCTTTTGTGAGAAGTATCTCTGAAAATGTGCCTGAGCGATACGCTGAGCGCCCAGCTGTGATAGCCTGGGCGTTTCGCGTCAGGTGTTGGCAATCTGACAGCTCGAATAAGAGTAATCATGTTCTAAAGAGATGGCTTTGAATTATTGCATGGTATTAGTGACGATCATACAAAAGCGTAATACCTCACGAGTCAAACATGCATGGAGCTGGGCAAGCGATGAATAGTCTAGAAAATTGACACTATTAGGAGCCGATGGTATATTGATATCGCATTGAAATGGCAGGAATGCCAGTACATCTGACTTTTGCAGAAACTGATTGGCTTTTGATAGGCAAGAGATGTCTTACTGTATGTCCAGGAATATAACGAACCGGGGCCATAGGCTCCGGTTATTCTACTGCATATATTTCTGTCAGTATCATAGGCATGAGATCAAAAAGATGATGCTGAAGGCGGGCATTGCGACTGCTAAGGTTGCAGTCGTTCTGAAGTCCGACCTGACACAGGCTTACAATGTCAAGGAGGGCGTTAGGGTGCATACCGTGGCTATATGGGGAGCTGGCCATATGGGCCGGACTGTTTTCGGCATAATAGAAATACAGAGAACGGCAGCGAAAATGTCACAGGAGAAATCGAAGATTAAAAAGGCATAACCACCACGCCACAAGAATACCTCCCTAGATTTGGCTGTGACCAATCGGGGAGGTAACGTGGAGTGATCGCTATGCCTGTACAGTATTATATCAAGCATGCCTTCGAAAACGAAGGTGCATCTATCAGGAGGCATTTGCGTTGTAGCCGATTTCTCGCGCATGCCAGTTGCATAATTTGTCAAAAGCAGCTTCCTCCCTGGCAATGAAGCAGTCTCATTTGCCGAGGTAGGCGTCAACAGGCTGTTTTCAGCTCGCTATGGGAAAAATG
>DUWJ01000300.1 GCA_012842765.1 Bacillota bacterium
ACAGGCTCTCGGGCTCTATCTTGATGGCAGAGTATCAGCGGTGGTTGGCACGCATACGCATGTACAGACATCTGATGAGCGGGTCCTTGCGAACGGGACTGGATTCATCACGGATCTGGGGATGTGCGGCCCCGTCAACTCGGTTATCGGAATGGATCCGGATACGGTGATCCCCAAGTTCATAACTGCCATGCCCTCCAAGTTTGAGGTGGGCAAGGGGCCGGTGATTGTGTGCGGGGTCATAGTAGAAATCGATACTTCCACTGGGAAAACGAAGTATGTGCAACGATTCTTGGAGGAACTTGATGATACCATTCGATGAAACTTGTGCCAATGAGCAGAAGGAGTTTTCCAAGAAAGGGCTAATACATCAGTTAGGAGTAGACGCTGATTTAGCCAACCAGGAGGATAATGTCATGGAAGTCCTAAAGGTTTCTGCCAAGTCAAATCCTAATTCAGTGGCTGGAGCTCTAGCAGGGGTGATACGTGAGCGCGGAGGCGCGGAGGTGCAAGCTATCGGAGCGGGCGCCATTAATCAGGCGGTTAAGGCAGTGGCTATTGCTCGAGGATTCGTAGCACCGAGCGGGCTGGATCTGGTATGCATACCTGCCTTTGTGGACGTGACGATTGATGGTGAAGAACGCACAGCTATCAAGTTTATCGTGCAGCCGCGGTAGTCTAGGCTCTTCCTCCGCCAGGGTCGGAACGGCGTGCTTCTTGTTTTTGACGCTATAATACATATTTGTCTATACCTATATCACATGTTGCTCGCGATGGCTATGACGGCCGACCTTGGGTACAGTTTCCTGAAGGAGCATACCTGCTGCAAGGCGAATCCAAGAAGCGCGTTGGGAGGTGGAGTCGTACCGGAAGAAGGGGTCGTAGATGCAACAACTGGAAAGGGCCGTGCTCCGACCGCTCGAGGAGCGCGATCTTGACAGGATTGCGGGGTGGGACAGTGACTCTGAGCTCGCACATATGATGGGCGGGGTCCCCATAAGCATTGAGGAATCACGTGGTAGATATCTGAAGATGCTGAACGATCGGAATAGCCTGGTTATGGCCATCGTCGATCATTCAGGCCGGCTTATTGGTGACATCGAACTCACGGAGATTGCATGGCGAAGCGGCGATGCCGAGCTGAGCATAAAGATTGGGGATCCTGCCTATCGAGACCGAGGTATTGGCGAATGTGCTGTCAGGGAAATGTTGTTCATCGCCTTCGAACGCCTCGGCCTAAGAAGGGTGTATCTCAGGGTGTGCTCCGACAATCTGCGGGCTGTCAGGTGTTACAAGAAATGCGGATTTCGCCGCGAGGGAGTCGTGAAAAGGAGACTCGGTCCAGATGACCAAGTCAGGGTTGTTACTCTCATGACGATCCTGAGGTCCGACTTCATGAACATGCAAGCCGTGTCTTAGTATTGTCTTAGTGAAAGAGCGAAATTAGAGGGCTTAGGCCCTCTTTTTTTTGTCCCCGAATAACAAAGTTGGCTTAATATTTCTACACCCTTGAAGGAGAATGCCTTTCGGCATCGAAATCATATGCCAAGTGGAGCAAAGTGGAGTAAAGTGGTGGCCAACATGTTCATTGGGGAGCACAGACATTGTCTGGATGATAAGGGGAGGGTGATAATCCCCGCCAAGTTCCGCGAGAAATTGGATGGCCGGTTCATTCTAACTCGCGGATTGGATGTCTGTCTTTTCGCCTTCACAATGGATGAATGGCGGCTTCAGGAAGAGAAGCTCTCCGCTTTGCCAATGACGATGGCAGATGGGCGCGCCTTCTCGCGGTTGTTCTTTTCGGGTGCAAGCGAGTGTGAACTGGACAAACAAGGAAGGGCCTTGGTCCCGGCGCATCTGCGGGAATATGCCAGGATCGAGCGGGACATCGTGATAATCGGAGTATCTTCTCGATTCGAAATATGGGCGGCAGAAGTCTGGGAGGAATACCTGTCTCGCGTATCCACAGCTTATGAATCAATTGCCGAGAAGCTCGTTTCATACGGGCCAAATCAGCAATAACGGAGAGGGCAGATGAGCTACACTCACCGACCAGTGATGTTGTCTGAGGTCTTAGAATATCTTGATCCGTCGCCGGGTGATGTGATATGCGATGCTACCTGTGGTGGTGGAGGCCATTCCCTGGAGATAGCTCGGAAGATAGGCGAATCTGGGGTTCTCATAGGCATAGATCTCGATCCTCAGGCTTTGAATGCAGCTAGGCAGAACCTGGAGGGCGTCTCCTGTCGCGTGATATTGGCGCGGGGGAATTACGGCGATATGGCCGTCATCTTGGAGGAGGCTGGCTACCCGAATCCAAATGGGATCCTGTTTGATTTCGGCGTCAGTTCGCATCAGCTCGATACGGCTGAAAGAGGCTTTACATACAGGGCCGAGGCGCCCTTAGACATGAGAATGGATCCAGACGGCCCGGTGACTGCCGCGGACATACTCAACACGGCATCAGAGGGGGAGCTGGAGAGGATCATCCGAGAATATGGCGAGGAGCGATGGGCATCGCGAATCGCAGAATTCATTGTCGAGCGACGCAAGACTGCGCCGCTCCAAACGAGCGGGGACTTAGTCAACCTTATTTACGCTGCGGTTCCGCGCGGGGCGAGGCGAGATGGGCCACATCCGGCGCGAAGAACGTTTCAGGCTTTGAGGATCGCAGTCAATGACGAACTTGGGTCGGTAGAACGAGGCATCTTGGCAGCTATAGACAGGGTTCAACCAGGAGGCAGGATAGTGGCCATATCCTATCATTCCCTTGAAGACAGGGTTGTGAAGGAGGCCTTCAAAAGGGCGGAGCGTCCGTGCACGTGTCCACCGTCATTGCCTGTATGCGTATGCGGCAAGAAGAAGGTATTGGATGTCTTGACCAAAAAACCAATTGGCCCCACGGATGAAGAGGTCAGAAGCAATCCACGATCGAGAAGCGCCAAGCTGAGAGCAGCAAGGAAAGTTCTAGGCACATTAGGGGGTGAATAGGCATGGAGTGCACCAACGCAAGACTTGGGGATGCCGGACGCGAATCGGTAAGGCGAAGGAATACGCGGTCTTTCCGGCTTATGGCCGAGTGCGTCATCGTCGCCGTTCTTGCAATTGTCCTTCTGGTTATGTCGATAGCTCAGAGAACTGAGATAATGAGGGCATGCGATCGCCGGTCTGATGTTCAGGCCAGGCTGGATTTGCTTAAGAATGAGTGGGACAGGAAATCGTTGGAGCTGGCTCGGGTTGCCTCGCTGGAAAGAGTGGACGCTATCGCCCGCACGGAGTTGGGCATGGCGAGCCCTGACAACATGGGAATTGTGGTTGTTGATGCGCGCCCCATGCTTGCGGAGGCGGAAGTGGCGCCAGTGGCAGCTGGAACTCAAGGCCTGTCGGAACCGCCGACTGTGCTTGCAGGCGTAGCAACGATAATGCAGCAAATGGCAGTAGCAGCGGTATCGAATCTTATTGCGGGTTGGTTCGCGGCTCCCCCGGCCCAGCTTCCATCTGTTCTTAGATGATATAACACTTGGATGGGGGCTTTGCAGGTGCGGTCTCGAACTTCCTCTCGCACTGGATATCGCGCTGACGCGACGTCCGCCATCATAAGGAAAAGGATCTACTCGGTCCTCCTTTTGATGGCCGGACTTTTTGTTGTTGTTTTGGGCCGCCTTGTTTGGGTGCAGATAGTGAAAGCCCCATACTTCAGAGAACTTGCCCTTGAGCAGAGGATGCGACCGGTTCCGGTGGATCCTAAGAGAGGGACGATGTACGACAGGTGCATGCGGGAGCTGGCGGTTAGCATAAGCGCCGATTCCGTGTACGCAATTCCTGCTGAAGTAAGCGAACCAGCCAAAACAGCTAAGGCGCTCGCGCACGTATTGGGTATGGGGGAGGATGCGCTTCTTGCGAAGCTCACCGCCACCCAACAGACGGTTTGGCTAAAGCGAAAGGTAGATCACGAGGCGGCTATGGAGGTTCGTCGGCTCTCACTGCCCGGAATTGCCGTGGCAGAAAGCGGGCAGAGGTTCTATCCCAAGGACACGCTTGCCGCTCACGTAATCGGGATCGCCGGGATCGACAACCAGGGCTTGGAAGGGCTGGAGCAGTATTACGATGCTGAGCTTAGGGGCGTCCGAGGCCAGATAGTGGCCGAAAGAGATGCGACCGGTCGCGAGATTCCCGAAGGCCGCCACTCATACGTGCCCCCTACTGACGGAAATAGCCTCGTTCTGACTATCGATGAAGTAATACAGTACATATGCGAGCGAGAGCTCGAGATCGCGATAGCGGAGACTGGGTCCACGCGTGGGCTCATCCTTGCCATGGATCCGAAAACTGGAGAAATCCTGGCCATGGCGATGAGGCCCACATTCAACCCGAACAGCTACGGAAAGTACCCGAGCGAGTTCAGGCGCAACTTCATAGTCAGTGATATGTTGGAGCCTGGATCTACGTTCAAGGTTATTACCGCCGCTGCTGCCCTCGAGGAGGGCATCGTTACCGCCTCAACCCCATTTTACGATCCGGGATATCTCAAGGTTGAAGACCGGACCATTAGATGCCACAAGCCGGGTGGGCATGGTTCGGAGACATTCATGGAAGCCCTCGAGAATTCCTGCAACCCCGTCTTCGCCACGCTTGCGTTAAGACTCGGGGTCGAAAAATTCGTCCAGTACGCTCGCGCGTTCGGACTACTCGAGAAGACGGGAGTAGATTACCCGGGGGAAGCTACAGGGATGATGCACCAGATATCGAAGGTAGGACCGGTGGAACTTGCGACCTACGGGTTCGGCCAGGGCATATCCGTCACGCCATTGCAGCTTCTGAATGCGATGTGTGCCATAGCCAACGGCGGGGCGCTGATGAGACCCATGTTGGTGAGGAAGGTAATCGGCGCTGATGGGGCTCTGGTTGAGGAGCATGTTCCCACAAAAGTGCGGCAGGTGATATCTTCTTCCACCGCATCAGAGCTTTCGAGGATGCTCCAATCTGTAATCGTCAACGGCTCCGGCCAACGCGGGGCTGTGCCAGGTTATGCTGTGGCAGGGAAGACGGGTACTGCGCAAAAGCCCGAGCGTGGACGGTACGGTGACAAGAGGATCGCATCGTTTATGGGTTACGGCCCGGCAAGCGACCCCAAGGTCGCAGTGCTTGTCATCCTCGATGAGCCCAGCTCGGATGTGAAATACGGTGGAGTGATTGCTGCCCCGGTCTTCCGCGCGGTGATGCAGGACATCTTTAGATACATGGAGATTCCGCCTTCATACGCCGTTGGAATGCCCCAGGGCACAGCAGGGTCGGGCAATAGTGTTTTCGTGCCTGACGTGACCGGAAAAAGTCGGGCTGAGGCTGAGGCCGGGCTTAAGGAAGTCGGTCTTCTGTGGAGGCACGAGGGGATTGGCGATGTCGTAACGAACCAAGTGCCTAAGGCTGGTTCGCAAGTTGGGGCGGGAACCACGGTCATCGTTTACTTTGGCCATGAGGAACTGTATAATCGTGAAGACGTTGAGATACAGGTACCGGACGTAATTGGGAAAACTCTAAAGGAGGCGGCCCTTGTTTTGGGCGCCCGTGGCCTTGGCGTGGATCCGTCAGGAAAGGGCCTGGTAGTTCGACAGACGCCCGCTCCGGGAACGCATGTCAAAAAGGGCGCGATCGTTACGATATTCCTTGAGGAATGATGTGTATGCCACATAACAGCTTGGAAAGTTTGCTGCAAGGTGTTTCGCACGAGCTTTCAGGAGATCCAAGTACCGAGATAACAAGCCTCTCATACGATTCTCGAAAGGTGGACGGACAGGGGACTCTGTTCGCGGCATTCGTCGGGGCGCGATTCGACGGGCACCGCTTCATCGACGAGGCGGTCAGGAGAGGCGCTTCTGCAGTACTTGTGTCAGAACCTGTACAGGTGCCTGAGGGCGTGAGTGTTGTCAGAGTAAAGGACACGAGGGCCGCTTTGGCAGAAATTGCTAGAGTGTTTTATGGCGATCCGTCGTCCGAACTCACAGCGATAGGGGTGACTGGTACCAAGGGCAAGACTACTACCGCCTTCATGATTTCGCACATCCTGAGCGAGTCTGGACGTCCCTCAGGGCTAATAGGGACAATGGGTTACATGGCCGGCAAGGGTTTGGAGCCCGGGCCCAACACTACTCCCGAGGCTGCCGACGTGCAGGCTATCTTGTATGAAATGGTAAGGGCGGGAAGGACACATGTGGCCATGGAAGCGTCTTCCCATGGGATAGCTCTTGGAAGGGTTGCGTTGGTCGATTGGGATGTTGGGGTTTTTACCAATATAGGCCATGATCACCTCGATTTTCACATTACCATCGACAACTACGTGGACGCCAAGGCGTCATTATTTCGCTCCTTGGGGAAGTTTGGAGCAAGAGAGGGCAAGCTGTGGCCGAAGGTGGCTGTGATAAACATCGATGACCCGCATCATTGCGCCATCTTCGACGCTGCACAGGAGGCTGGCGCCGAAATAATCACTTATTCTGCTTTGGGGAGGGAAGGCCTCCGCGGGTGCCGACATTTGGGCGCTGTTGACGTAGTAACCGGCAGGAAAGGTACACGCTACACGGTCCATTGGCGGGAAAGTGAAGGACCGTCTTCGAAAATGGAGTCTGTGGGAGTGTGTTCCCCGCTCATAGGGGCATTTAATGTTTCAAATGCGCTTGCCGCCATCGGCGCTGTCCTTGCAGTGGGGGTGCCCCTTGGGGAGGCTGCTCGCGCGTTGTCAGGTTTTCCGGGTGTTCCCGGAAGGTTCGAAACTGTTGACGAGGGCCAGGATTTTGCGGTCGTCGTCGATTATGCTCACACCCCCGATTCCCTCGCGAACGTGCTAGCGACCGCCCGTGATATTTCCGATGGAAGGGTCATATGCGTCTTCGGATGTGGCGGCGACAGGGATCGATCGAAACGTCCGCTGATGGGCGCCATAGCGCAGAGGATGGCTGACTATTCCATAGTAACGTCTGATAACCCCCGCGGTGAAGACCCGGCAGACATTGTCAGGGAGATTGTCCAGGGGATGTCGGAGCATGAGGCCGGCGTCGAAGGCAAGGCAGGGCTGGAGGGGCGGGAAAAATGGAAGATAATCCTCGACCGCGGGGAAGCCATACGCGAAGCAGTGCGGTGTGCCCGCCGTGGCGATGTAGTGCTTATTGCAGGGAAGGGGCATGAGACATACCAGATCTTCCGGGACGAGACGGTTCATTTTGATGACAGAGAAGAAGCTCGTGCGGCCTTGAGGGAGCTGAGGATGGATGCTTGATTACACGCTCAAAGATGTGGCCTATGCCATGGGGGGGCGCCTGGCTCAGGGAGACCCGGATCAGAGGGTGAGCTCGGTCGTGATTGACAGCAGAGTGGCGGCACCGGATGCGCTTTTCTTTGCCTTACCAGGCGAGCGAGTCGATGGACATGATTTCCTTGTAGACGCAGCTGCTGGCGGATGCTGTGGCGCAGTGGTGTCGAGGGTGCCCGTGCCTGGGCAGGGTTTGCCAGCTCAATTTGGGCTCATAGTAGTCGACGATGTTCTTGAAGGCCTTGGAGCCTTTGCAGGGCGTCACAGGATGAGCATTGACCCAACTGTTGTGGGGGTTACGGGCAGCGCTGGGAAGACGACAACGAAGGATATGACGGCCGCAGTGTTGGCGGCGGGATTCAAGGTGATTGCCACCTCGGGCAATAGGAATAACGAAATCGGTCTGCCGCTGACGCTGCTGGAAATGATGCCTGAACACCAGATAGCCGTGGTCGAGATGGCGATGCGCGGCCCTGGGGAGATAGCTGCGCTATCGAGGATTGCATGCCCAGATGTGGGCATCATAACCAATATCGGTTACGCGCATGTGGGCCTTTTAGGATCGAAGGAGAACATAGCTGCCGCAAAGGCCGAGCTGATAGAGGCGCTCCCTCCCGATGGGTTTGCGGTTCTCAACGGCGATGATGCTCTTGTCAGGCGTATGGCAGGGTTGGTTTTAGGCCGCGCCTGGCTCTATGGCCTGTCTGAGGAATGCTCTGTGAGAGCGGAGAGTATCGAACCGGAGGCCGACTCGATCAGTTTCAGCCTTGTTATTGAAGGACATAGAGTGGACGGAGTGCGTTTTTCGGTTCCGCTTCCCGGCCTCCATAATGTGTATAATGCCCTGGCAGCCCTCACCGTGGGCTGGCGATTGGGGCTCAGTCCCGACGTAATGGCAACGGGCCTTGCTTCATTCAGCCCTTCCCCGATGAGAATGGAGTTTGCGTCATCTCCTGCCGGCTATACTGTGATAAACGATGCCTACAATGCCAATCCTGCATCGGTAAAGTGCGCAATCGATGCCGCGTTGCAATATGCGAGGGGGCGTAGAGTGATTCTGGCCTTTGGTGACATGCTCGAGCTTGGCGAGACCAGTGCGGTTGCCCATGAGGATGTGGGCAGGTATGCGGCGCAGGCAGGCGTTGCCGGAATGGTGAGTGTGGGCGAAATGGCTGCTCTTGCAGCTGGGGCTGCGGCGCGTTCTTCTGTGGAGGCAGAGGCATGTAGCAGTAACTCGGAGGCGTTGCGAGTTCTCGGAAGAATGGCCCGTCCGGGGGACGTCGTATTGGTCAAGGGGTCAAGGGGCATGCAGATGGAAGAGATTGTGGGCGGCCTTCTGAAGGCTCAAGACAGTGGTGAGGTATGATGTCGGAAGTTGTGGTTCGCGCATCGATAGCGGCAGGGATTGCATTCGCTGTTGCCATGTTGATAGGTCCGATAACCATAAAGAATCTTCGGAAACTCAAAGCGGGTCAAGTTGTTCGGGATGACGGACCCCAGTCGCACCTGAAAAAGTCGGGCACGCCCAGCATGGGCGGGGTGATTATCATAGTCTCTGTACTTGTGGGTTCAGCAGCGGCTTCGCCCAGTTATGCTATGCTGCCATGGG
>DUWJ01000301.1 GCA_012842765.1 Bacillota bacterium
CCCATGACTTCGCCGACCACAGTAGCTGATTTCCTGTAAGGCTTGTCAGCTGTGAGGCCAAGACCGTGCATGGCATAGAGTATCCTGCGATGGATCGGCTTCAGCCCGTCGCGCACGTCGGGAAGCGCTCGTCCAACTATGACGCTCATTGAGTAGAGCAAGTAGGATTTGCGCATCTCATTTTCTATGTCGATCGGGACTATTTTTCCGTCAACTAGTTCTGTCAAGCCCCAACACCTCAAATGTCAATCTCTGTAACGAACTTGGCGTGAGTCTCTATGAATTCGCGCCTCGGTTCCACCTTGTCGCCCATGAGAGTAGTGAATATCTGATCGGCCGCGATGGCGTCCTCCATGGTCACCCGGAGCATCGTTCTGGTCTGCGGGTTCATGGTGGTCTCCCACAATTGCTCTGGGTTCATCTCTCCAAGGCCCTTATACCTCTGGATCGGGTAGTTGCCTTTGCCCAGAGCATTCATGAGCTCATCGAGTTCGCGGTCGCTGTAGACATAATGCTCTTTCTTGCCTTCTTTTACCATATAGAGTGGAGGCTGGGCGATGTATACATGCCCATTCTCGATCAAGGGCGTCATGAACCGGAAAAAGAACGTCAGCAAAAGCGTCCTGATGTGAGCCCCATCCACGTCCGCGTCTGTCATTATCACGATCTTGTGGTAACGGAGTTTCGACAGATCGAAATCTTCGCCTATTCCCGTCCCGAACGCCGTCACCATTGCCCTTACCTCGTTGTTGGCAAGTATCCTGTCGAGTCGGGCTTTCTCCACGTTTATGATCTTGCCCCTGATGGGCAATATTGCTTGGAATCTGCGGTCACGCCCTGATTTTGCGGAGCCGCCTGCCGAGTCTCCCTCGACGATGTAGATCTCGCACAGCTCCGGATCCCTCAGCGTGCAATCTGCTAGCTTGCCGGGGAGAGACGAGATCTCCAGCGCCGATTTGCGCCGCGTCAGTTCCCTCGCTTTCCGCGCCGCTTCGCGCGCGCGGGCTGCCGAAACACATTTTTCCACTATTGCGCGGGCAGTGGCTGGGTTCTCTTCGAAGTATGTCGAGAGCCCCTCCGACAACACCGAATCGACTATACCCCGGATCTCGCTGTTTCCAAGCTTCGTTTTTGTCTGTCCCTCAAACTGGGGATCCTCCAGCTTCACGCTGAGAACCGCAGTCAGTCCCTCTCGCGTGTCATCTCCTGTAAGATTGTCGTCATTCTCCTTAAGGAGTCCGCTCTTGCGAGCGTAATCATTTATCGACCTTGTCAGCGCCGATCTGAAGCCGGAAAGATGAGTGCCGCCCTCCGTCGTATTGACGTAATTTGCAAAACAGAGCATGTTCTCGTTGTAGCCGTCATTGTATTGTATGGCAACTTCCACAGTGACCTTATCGAGGACTTTGCCGACGTATACGACATCTGGATGGATTGGATCTTTGGCCCTGTTTATATACTCCACAAAAGAACGGATTCCACCTTCGTATTCGAAGACAGCCTCCCTGGCCTCGTCGCCCCGTTCATCTCTGAGAATGAGCTTTACCCCTGCACTGAGAAAGGCGAATTCCCTCAACCTCGACGCTA
>DUWJ01000037.1 GCA_012842765.1 Bacillota bacterium
AGGCCTTCAGCAATTTCTTTGCCTCCCATTGCGACTATACACCTATCGCAACACGAGTACAAGTCAATTAGTGGCAAAGGCTGTTCGGCAAACCTTCTGATAATTCATCTGATCTCTATTTGAGGGTGCCGAAGATCGGCTCCGGGCGTCCCGAAGCTAACCACCGTAACGCCGTCTCCCCCCTCACCCGCCAATCCGAACCTGAAGGACGCTACCCTCGGATCGCTACCAAGTTGCTCGGTGACGGCGTCGCGAAGCGCCCCCGTTCCTTTTCCATGTATAATACGCGCCCTCTGAATGCCGGCAAGAACTGCATCGTCCAAGTACTTGTCGACGGCAAAGAGAGCCTCTTCCACACGCATTCCCCTAAGATCGAGCTCTGCCCCTATGGTGGCAGCTTTTTGGGTTTCAAAACTTACCGATCCCGGCTCCCGCATCGTTCCACGTCTTCGATATCCGCGATCAGGTTCTTCCGCTTGCGAAGAGCGAAGCTTCCGAATGGAACCACGGTTCACGTTGACGCGCATGGGCCCTATCCCAATCATGTATTCATCGGGCCCAAGTTGGTCCAAGACCACACCCTTCTGGCCAAGGGCCACCACCTCTACATCGTCGCCCTGTTCTATCCTACTGCTCCAACCGTCGTCGTGGACATCGGCAATGGTGGTCACTTCTCCATCGGATTCCGGAGCTACAGCTGTCAGCTCGCGAGTTATTTCCCTGAGAGCCTCAAGGTCGCGACGGGCCGCACGAATGGCCTCATCAGGTAGGGACGCTTCTCCACAAGCAGCCGACCTAGGAAGCGAATCCTCCGTGGTAACCTCTTCCTCGACAAGACGCTTTGCCACAAGTTCCTGCTGCGCCTGGATTGCGCGGAGCCGCCCAATAATCCTTTCCGATTCCTTGCGAACCTCCTGAATAATAGACTCTGCTTCCGCCCGAGCCGCTCTCATGATCTCCGATCTTTCAGACCGCAGTCTTCGCGTTTGTTCCTCGTATTCGTCCTTCAAACGGAGATACCGCGACCTGAGCTTCTCCGCATCTTCCCTCGCCGTCTCCGCCCGGTCGCATTCCTCCTTGAGATTGGTTATCATCAGCTCCATGCGTTGGCCCCCAGTTCCCACCAGACTCCTGGCCCGATCGAGAACTTCCTCGGGCAAACCCAACCGTTCAGCGATGGCGAATGCATTGCTTGCCCCGGGAACTCCTATCGACAACCTGTATGTCGGACACAACGTCTCCACGTCAAACTCCACGCTCGCATTGGACAAACCCTCAGTTGTATGCGCAAAGATCTTGAGCTCGCTGTAGTGGGTCGTAGCAACAGTCCTCGCCCCAGTCAAGTGAAGAGTCTCAAGGATCGCCATGGCCAACGCCGCACCTTCCTGTGGGTCCGTTCCAGCGCCTAGTTCATCAAGGAGAACTAGAGAATCGTGGTCAACCATGCTCATGATGGCAACAATGTGTGTCATGTGCGATGAGAACGTTGAGAGGCTCTGCTCGATGCTTTGCTCATCTCCGATGTCCGCAAAAACCTTGCTAAACACAGCTACATCGCTGCCGGGCTCTGCGGGGATATGCAACCCTGACTGGGCCATGAGGGTGATCAGCCCAATTGTTTTCAACGTAACCGTCTTGCCTCCAGTGTTAGGACCCGTTATTACCAATGTCGTGAATGTCTGTCCGAGGTAAGCGTCTATGGGCACGACATCGCCTTTGAGTAATGGATGCCGCGCGGCTATCAGGTTGATATGGCCCATGTCGTTCAGTTGAGGCACTGAGGCCCCCATGCGCTGCGAAAGTCTCCCTTTGGCCATGATGAAATCGATATTGCCGATAGCATCCAAAGTCAGCCTTAGTTGTTCGCACTGAGACCCCACTTTCGCAGAAAGCTCGGAGAGCACCCGTTCAACCTCGGCTTCTTCCTGCGATATGGCCTGCCTCAGCTCGTTGTTGAGCTCAACGACTGGCATGGGTTCGACAAATACTGTAGCCCCAGAAGCCGATTGGTCATGGACTATGCCCGGAACCTGCGACCTCATCTCGGCGCGAACTGGAACAACAAATCGCCCATTTCTGATACTCACAATTGGATCCTGAAGGAGGCGCGACCATTGAGGAGATCTTACCATCGAATCTAAATTATCACGCACTTTTGCATTTAACGAGCGTATCCTCGATCTAATGCTTCTCAGAGCAGAGCTCGCCGAATCCATCACCTCGCCGGATTCAGATATCGCCCGCGAGATTGCCTGCTCCAAATCGCCGAATGTACCAATGTCAGCAGCCGCATCAGCAAGCACAGGGTACTCCGGACCAAGGCTGCCCAAGATCTTCTTCAGGCTTCTGCTTGTCGACAGCGTTGACAGGATATCAAGGAGCTCATCACAGGAGAGAGTAGCGCCTCTATCGGCCCTCTCCACACTAGAACGCACATCGCGCACTCCGCCAAATGGGATCTGTTTCCCCATGTCAAGCAGCGATCTCGCCTCGCTAGTCCCCCGCTGGGCTTCCTCAATCATGGCAAGATTTGTAATCGGAGCCAGCTGCCTTATGCGCTCCCTACCAAGCTCGCACGAAGCGCACTGCTCCAACATGTCGCGAACTTTGTAATACTCGAGAACACGCAATGAACGGTCGTCCATGAGAACTCCCCCACATGTCGCATTGGCACGGACGACATACCCGAAATGGGTCCGGGGCATTCCGGACCCACCGCTCGCCGCGCTCTGTTCAATTATAGCAGACTCACATCTCAGGTGTGCTGGGCAACATCAACTCCCTAGACGCGTCTCTTATGGCTTCATCCCTCGCGTTCTGACTCAGCCATTCCACGTATCCGCGATCGACTCCGTATATCTCTCCCAGAGTCTTCCCTGAGTATTTTCCGAACCTAATAACGAGATCTTCCGGACTTCGCAAATCAACCTCCTCATCCATAACATCCCTATCTGGCAGAGCATCCCCCAGTTCCTCGAGGGCAACCATGTCTATGCCCACGGCGTCCCTCATCGCCCGCGCCTTAGCCCTGGTCGCTGCCATCCTGAGAAGGTGCGGCTGAATGGATCGGGCAACGCTTTCGGGCGAAGCATCGCCCACCTCGGAAAAGACTCCATCCTCAGTTTCCACTTCCGCTTCCACCACGGCATACATCGAATTATCCTTGCTGGGGATCTGAATTATCCGCGTGCTTATGCGCCTCAGCCCGCGCTCCTTAGCTAATTGCAAAACGCCGCCGTAAAGGATGTAGTCTCGTCCCTGCAAGCTCCGGACAAACCTCTCCCGAAATTCGCGAGACAGCTCCATAGCTCTACCCCCTCACACTTCCTATTCTCCCCGTTCAAGCTCGTCGAGGCAAACTTCGTCCTGCATAGTCACGTACAGTTCGCCTCCGCTGTCGAGAGAGGCAAAGAAGACATCTTCAACACTTTGTATGTCCTTCGCCTTCAGCATATCCGTGAGGTCTTTCACTGTCAGATCGAGCATCTTCAGGTATTGATACTGTATTTTCCCGTCAGCTACCAATGGGTAAGATGGCCCTTCGTAATGAGTCTCAATTGACAGGTCTTCGGGCGTCACCGGTCTCCGCTGCGACTTCAAGAGCACGCTGAGCCTACCAGAAGGCTCCAGAAGAGCGAACTCCACGTCTGCCACGTTGAATACGTCCTTGTCCCTGAGTTGGCTTAGGAGGTCGTTGATGTTGTATCGGAGTTTCTGCATGTTTCGTCCCATCACTTTTCCATCCTCAATTATCACAGTAGGCTCGCCAATCACTAATCTCCGGATTCCCGGAAACTTGAGGCAAGCAAGGGCCACCAACACTTCCACAGCAGCAAGTATAGCTATAGGAACAAGACCGTGGCCAAG
>DUWJ01000302.1 GCA_012842765.1 Bacillota bacterium
CCACGGCACTTAGGACACGTTGTTACCCTGGTGAAGGTGCCAAAAGCCGTTCTGCTCATCGAATGGACCTGTCCGCGTCCTGCGCATTCAGGACATGTCGTCCGAGAAGTTCCCGGCTCCATCCCCTCGCCGCCACATCGTTCACACATGGTCATCCTGTCGACACTGATCTCCTTGTTGACCCCTGTGGCCGCTTCCTCCAGCGTTATTTCGACAGTTGCCTTGAGGTCATGCCCTCTCACAGGTCCCCGCGATTCTGGATACGCAGCACGCGTAAACGGGGAATCGCCGAAAAATGCATCAAAAATACTGCCGAACGGGTCAAATCCTCCAAAATCCTGGCTCCATCCACCGCCGGCAACTCCGTCCTCATGTCCGTATCTATCATACCTAGCTCGCTTTTGGGGATCAGAGAGCACCTGATAGGCTTCGTTAATCTCCTTGAACTTCGCTTCAGCCGAGGAGTCATTGGGGTTCACATCCGGGTGCCACTTGCGGGCAAGATCCCAGTATGCCTTCTTTATCTCCTCGTCAGATGCGTTTCTTTCAACCCCTAAAACCTCATAGTAATCCCGGTTGCCCGTAGCAAACACCGCCTCGTCCGCGCTATTTAATTGACTGAGTTCGAGTCAGCAAATCCGAAAGGCTTTCCGCTATGTGAGCCACCAATGCTATCGTAAGAGAGTAGTCAATCCTAGTTGGCCCCACTACTGCGATGGTGCCCACCACCTGGCCGCGTATTCCGTAAGGGGCACAAATCACGCTGCATTCCCTCAGTTCTTCCCTTGTGTTTTCAGAACCGATAGTCACCTGCGCCCCACCCAGCCCCCTGGACGCAGACCCTGAAAGTTCAGTCAATACCAGGTCATCCGATTCAAGAAACTCCAGAATCGGCCTGGCGCGTTCGATTTCGCTGAACTCCGGTTGGCCGAGGAGCTTCATCAAGCCGTCCACATAAACCCTGTTCTCATCTGATGATCTGATAGCAGAGAGCAACAGCTCAAACATCTGTTCCAGGAAGGATGCGTAAGCGTCCAGGTCCGACAGGATATCCCTCAACACCTTTCCACGCATCTGCGAAAGCGACCTTCCGCGCAGCCTGTGGTTGAGCATCCGCGACATATTCTCAAGGTCGACGGGGTTCATCTCATGCTCAATCGAAAGGATTTTATGCTCCACAAGACCTGCGTTGGTGACGACTAGCACCAATATGCTATCGGAACTGAAAGGAACCAACTGAATGTGGCGAATCTCGGCCGTTTTCACTCCCGGACCTATCACTATAGACGCACAGTTCGAAAGCTCTCCCAACACCTTCGCAGTGGCCCTGATCAATGATTGTATCTCATCGCTGCGCTTTGCGCATTCTGCCCTGATCTTTTTTTCCTCGAGGCCAGTCAGATTCCGCTCAGGCATGAGAGAGTCAACGTAGAACCGGTAACCTTTATCGGACGGAATCCTGCCTGCCGAAACATGTGGCTGCTCGAGATAACCTTCCTCCTCCAGGTCAGCCATTTCATTCCTTATCGTCGCAGAACTGACTCCAAGTCCGTATTTTCTGGCGATGGTTCTTGAGCCCACCGGTTCAGCCGTTGATATGTAGTCATCGGTCACAGCTCGCAGTATAGCCTTTTTCCTGTCCGCCATGTTCTCAGCCATCGCTCTCACCCCACTCTCAATTTTACCAGCCTCTGCACGCCCCAACGCCACGATAACCCAGGTCGTTTAGCACTCACAGTAGTCGAGTGCTAAAAACAACATAACATCACAGTTCGGCCCTGTCAAGACTGAGCACTATCTCCACAGTCAACACACTCTGAGAACACCAGGTTCCCAAGGAGGAATCCTCTAGGAGTAAGTCTCACTTTGCCACCAGAGAAGTTGACAAGCCCTTTCTCTGCCAAGTCTGCGAACCTTGCGCCGTACTCTCCCAACAAGTCTTCCCCATAAAGACGCCCTATGGAAACGAGGTCAATCCCTTCCGACATGCGCAACCCCAACATCAATCTGTCCTGGGCTTCCTCGAAAGCCGTTCGCTCCTCGAACCCAGACAGCGCCCGCGTCCCTTCGGATATCGAAGCAACGTACTTGTCCACCGACTCCACATTCCACGACCTGACCGATCCCCCCGCCCCGGCAGGCAGATGCGAATGGGCAGCCACCCCAAGTCCGACATAATACCCGCAAGTCCAGTACCGAATGTTATGCACGCTTTCGAAGCCTGGAATCGCAAAATTCGAGACCTCATACCTTACGTACCCTGCATCTTCCACACGGGAAACCAGCCACTCATAGAACTCGGCCACCAAGTCGTCATCGGGCACCGTCTGCACGCCCGAAGCTATAGCTCGAGCCAACACAGTGCCCTCTTCAACCGAAAGACAGTATGCAGACAGGTGCTGCGGTCCAAGGGATATCACAGCATCTAAAGTCTGAGCCAATGACTGACCGGTCTGTCCTGGCGCCCCTAAAATCAGATCCACACTGACATTATCAAACCCTGCTTCACGCGCCCACTCATAGGCACGCAAACAGTCTTCTGGCGAATGCACGCGTCCCAATGAAGCTAACTCGCGCGCATCCAAGGACTGAAATCCGAGAGAAAGGCGATTAACTCCGCTCTGACGGAGGGCAGCAAGCCCGCGGGGATCCACAGTGCCCGGATTAGCCTCCACAGTCGTCTCTAGATCCGCAGAATCGAAGCCTCCGTATGTTGGATCCGAAGCATTGATCTTCTCCACCTCTGCAATGAGCGTGCTGACGAAGGGAGCCAGCTTCTGCCAGGGAACACACGTTGGGGTTCCGCCCCCTACATATAGCGTAGTAATGGGACGTATCTGTTCCAATTCCGTCTTTCTCAGGCGCAACTCGTCAACGACTGAAGACAAATACGCCTCCATGACTTGGATATTATCACTTGCAGGATATGATA
>DUWJ01000465.1 GCA_012842765.1 Bacillota bacterium
ATAGAAGAAGAGGGCGAGCGTGACAGACTGCGGAAAATCGCTCAGGCCTCGAAACCGCGTCGAATGGGCGTGATTGTGAGGACGGTTGCCGAAGGGAAGAGCCAGGAGGAGATCGCCTCCGATATTCAGTTTCTTGTGAAATTATGGAGGCGAATACAGGGCAGGAACAGGAGGGCGCAGGGCGCCACGTTGCTTCACCAAGAGTACGACTTGGCTTTCAGGTTGGTTCGCGATCATTTTGCTGCGGATGTAACCAGGTTTGTGGTGGATGATGCTAAAGAGCATAAGAAAGTCCTCGATCTGTCGAGGATGTTTTCCGAGTCCATGCGGGACCGAATTCACCTGTATACGGGGCAGGAACCGATCTTCGATGTGTATGGGCTCGAGGAAGAGATAGCGCGGACCTTGAGGCGCAAGGTGTGGCTTGCATGTGGAGGATATATTGTCATAGACAACACAGAGGCGCTCACGGTCATAGATGTGAATACGGGAAAATACATTGGCACGACATGTCTTGCGGACACGGTACTTAAGACTAACATAGAAGCTGCTGAGGAAATCGCAAGGCAGGTCAGGTTGAGGAACATTGGCGGGATAATAGTCATCGACTTCATTGATATGGATGACGATTCCCATCGGCGACTGGTCATAGAGAAACTCGAGGACGCTCTCTCGCGCGACAAAACAAAGGCCACAGTTCTTGGCTTTACTCACCTAGGCTTGGTGGAGATGACTAGAAAAAAGGTGCAGCAAGGATTGGCTGAGTCGATGATGAAAGTCTGTCCTACGTGCGACGGGAGAGGGCGGATCCTCTCCGAAGAGACACTTTCATTTCGCGCTATGCGTGCTATTAAGAAGGAAGCCCTCACGACTGATCAGCCAGCTATGCTTGTTTTGCTCCACCCGTCGGTTGCCGCCATGCTCATAGGCGCTGGTGGCTCTAACCTTTCTGCGCTAGAAGAGGAAACAGGAAAAGCCATATACGTGAAGGGCAGCTTCGATCAGAAGGTGGAGGACATAGTAGTTGCCGCCGTCGGATCGAGGGAAGACGTAGAGAAGAAGGCATTGCCTGTGTCAGCCGGCGATAGGTTGGAAGTGGTCATTGAAGAACCTCATGTGAGCAATAGTCGAGACGGAATTGCCAGGCTTGAGGGGTATGTCATAGATGTGGAGGGCGCAGGTCGCCTTGTCGGCGAGAAAGTTCGCATAGAGGTCACAAAGGTTTTCAAGACGTATGCGAGGGCAAGATTGATCAATGAAGACGCCGTCGAGCATGGGCAGGATAAGGAAGGCCAGAATGCGGTAGTGGCTGAGAACGGCGACAAGCGCGAGGATAAGGAGAAATCGGCCAAGAAGGCTTCTAATGAAGATCACGTGAAAGACGAGCAAAAAGCCAGGCAAAACAGTAAGAAAGACAGCAAACAAGATGCCAGGAAGAGTAACAAACAAGACAGCAAGCAAGATAGCAAACAGAAAAGTGGTCAAAGCGATGGCAGCCCGAAGGGCGGTGCTAATGCGGGCAAGGCGGGTGGGCAGAAGACGCGTGGAGGCGGTGAAAAAGGGCCTCATCAGGAGAATCGAGGAGGTTCGCGAAGCACTGGCCAGAGGGGTCGGGAGCAAGGCGGTTCAAAAGCTGGACAAAAATCTGGCCAGCGGCGGAATGG
>DUWJ01000303.1 GCA_012842765.1 Bacillota bacterium
CCGAACGACTGGAGGGCATTTATGGTAGACACAACCAACAGAAACATCAAGACCGGGGAGATCATCGGCAATGTCATCTTCCAAAACATCGTCCATGGCCCAGCCCCATCAAGCTTTGCACTCTCATATAGTTCCTCTGACACAGACTGTATCCCGCTTAGGAGTAGGATTGTGTTGAAGCCCAATCCGCGCCAGACTGCCACCATCGAAACTGATAGCAAGGCCCATTTAGGATCTGCAAGCCAATTGACAGGCGGGCGTCCAAAGAGGCTAAGGATGTATCTGAGCATGCCTTGGGCCGGACTGAATATCATTGCCCAGATTATGGAGGCCGAAGCCACCGCTACAACAATTGGAGACGAGAATATCATTCGATAGACCCGAATGCCGGCAAGTCGCCAATTTGCCATTAGCGCCAAAAGCAGCGAAATCACGATTCCCGGTATGACGGTGTACAGGGCATACAGGAAAGTGATCTTGAGACTCCGGCCAAAATCGCCGCTGGCAAAGATGTCCTTGTACTGCTGCACGCCCACGAACACCTGTCCCTTACCAAACAAATCCGTTTGGTAAAGGCTGAGATTAATGCTGTTGGCCAACGGGTAGAAGACGAAAGCAACAAACACAACAATCGCAGGAACTAGGTAAAGGAACCCCTGCACAAACTTCCTCAATTCACGGTGTTTCCTGCTAGCACGGTCCATCTGCAATACCGCAAACGCCCCTTCCACATAGGATTACACGTCCTGCCTTGCTGCGCATGTTTGACGAAGGCATCGAAAAGAGCAACATCACGCTTGCTGCCCGAAACTACGTGTCTGGACATGCAGTACGGAAGTAGATTCGCTACCGCCCTTGTTATTCCTTTTGTCCTATATGCTATTTCCATTGTCACTATATAGATGAAGGCGTCTACCATTAATTCGATAAAAACCTAAAGAAACGGTTCCCACGGAGATGTGGCACTGAACATGCGTATGGGTGTCATGGCAAACTTGAATGCAGTCAAGGTTGATCAGATGTAGTCTCCATCTGTGACCCACGACATAAAGCGCATGAGACTGCCGCCAGTACTTCATAAAGTGCACCCATGCTCAGTTCTAATACCATGGCAGCCAGGCTGAGCTTCATTTGAAGCTACACCTGGCTGCCATACTGCCCCAATGGACATTGGAGCTATCAAGGTTTTTCGTCTTCCCATCTGTACTGCATCAGTATCCACGATGACCCCCAGATATCGTTACTCCTTCACCCCTCCAAGCGTGAGCCCTGATATGAGCCATTTCGAGGAATACATAAACAGCAACATAGCCGGCACGGCTACCAACACCGAAGCCGCTGAGAAAACTCCCCACTGGGTAGTGAACTGATCAAGAAGCTTCTGGAAACCCAATGGCCACGTAAACAGGTCGGCCTTCTGCAGCATGACTCTGGCCATCATGAATTCGCTCCACGAGGTCATGAAACTGAACAGCCCGCAAACACCCAATGCCGGAGTAGATAGAGGGATGATTATCTTGTAGAAGGCTTCAAGGCGACTGGCGCCGTCAACGAGGGCCGCTTCCTCGAGTTCCCTGGGAATAGTATCGTAATATCCCTTGAGCAGCCAGATCGAAAACGGCACAGCGCCCACAGAATGCGCAAGTATCATTCCCGTATAGGTGTTGAACAGCTGAAGCCTCACAACCATCACATAGATAGGAAGCAACAACATGCTCGGGGGGAGCATCTGCGTTGTCAGGAGAAAGACAAGGCCTTGTTTTCGCCCGGGAAAATCCCATCTCGAAAAAGCGTAGGCGGCACTGGCCGATAGCACGATGCCAACAATCACAGTGGTAAGCGAGACAACAAGGCTGTTCCAAAGCCAGATCGTAAAATCCTTCTCAAATATGAGTGTACGGTAGTTCTCCAAGGTCGCATTGGACGGTATCAGCGAAAGATCAGTCGAGAGCAACTGCGACCCCGGTCGCAACGAAATGGCCACCACTCGCAGAAACGGATATACGGCGATCACTGACGCCATTATCAAGATTAGATGAATCAAGAGTTTCTTTGCGGGACTGTCTCCCTTCCCGCTCCTGAAGAAGCTGTGTATCCTCGAACTTTCCTTTTTCATGCGTCCGCAACCTCCCCCATCCCTTTGGTCACCTTCAGGTATATCCACGTGAAGATAAGGAGGATGATGAGAATCACAGTGGAGTAGGCAGCCCCAAAACCATATCTATAAAACTCGAAAACTGCCTTGTAAAGCGAAGTGACCAGAATATCAGTTCCCTCCATAGGCCCGCCCTTGGTTATGAGATAAATGACGTTGAAATTATTGAAGGTCCAAACTACCCCGAGAATAATCGCAGGCGTCAAAACGGGTTTGAGCAGCGGCATAGTGATCGCCCTGAATTGCTGAAACCCTGATGCTCCATCTATCTGAGCAGCATCATAGTAGTCCGGCGATATACTCTGGAGTCCGCCCAGTATTATCACCATCATGAATGGGATGCCCAACCAGATATTGACTATTATGACTGCAACAAAAGCCCATTTGGGATCCGACAACCACTGAACTGGGGCGAATCCTAATTTCTGTAGCAAGACATTTATAAACCCGTATTGATAATGGAATTCGTTCTTCCAGGCAAGGGCGGCAATGACCTGGGGAATCGCCCAAGGTATTGTGAGCAAAGTGCGGTATATCGCCTTGCCGCGGAGCGGTCTGTTCAGAAGGATCGCCAGAAAGAGCCCCCCTAGAACATGGAAGAAGACGTTCACCGCTGTCCACACCACCGTCCGAAGGAGCAGTTGGGCAAAGGTCACATTTTGAAGCACCGGTGCCCTGAACACATCAAGAAAATTCTGGATGCCATACGAAAGGCCAACCGAGAACTCCTTGAATCTGTACATGCTCATGTTGCTGAACGCGAGCTGAAGATTGAATAGGAATGGGTATATGACCAGTGCAACCACGGCAATGAATGCCGGGAGCATCAGCATGAAAGGCAACGCGTTCTTTAGCTTCAGCCATTTGTGCAAAATCAGATACGCAAGCGCTTCAATGACTGCGACCCCGACGGCCAGCATCACGAGGATCCTTCCCGCTTCTGTCAGCCCACGGGACGCAATTTCCCAAGTCAAAGGGATCACGTCAATCGCCTCCTGGGGAAATTGGTCCGGGCTGTGCCGAAAAGACAACCCGGACCGTTCGCTTCATGGTTTCCGTCTATTTCGTCATTTCTCGAATCAACTTCTCGCAAGCATCCTGCATTGCCTTGGCAGCGTTCTTAGGCGACATCTTGCCCGCCATGACCGCTTCTTGATTAGGCCTGATGGCGTCCCAAGCCGCCCTCATTTCAGGGACGGTTGGCATTGGCTTGCCAACAACCATCTGATCCGCAGAGCCTTTGAGAATCGGATCAGAGGCTATCTTCGGGTTCTTGAGCGCCGACGCAGTAGCTGGGAGACGCATGTGTTTTTCGAGGAAACGGAGTTGAACCTTGTCAGATGAGATGAACTCCACAAACTCCTTTGCGATCTGGAGTTTCTCGCCCGTCAGGTAATCGGGGAGCATGAAGTATATTCCCGATGTCATGGGCGTCGGCCAGAGCCCTGTCTGGCTTACCATGGGTATGCGGGCCACACCAAGATCAACCTTTTTCCTAACCTCAGGCGTCTGGTAACTCGTGAGTGACCAGTCACCATTGATCAACATGGCGGCCTTGCCTTCCTTAAATAGTGCATCCGCTGCATCATAGTCGCATTCCACAGGCACAATCTTGTGGACGAATTTCAGATCGTGCACGAACTGAAGAGCATTGACCATCGCCGGAGTGTTCAGCGTGGGCTTTGTGCCATCGAGGGGCCAGCCTCCGAACCCTCCAAGCCATGGAGCAAAGAAAAACGGCTCGTTCAGATTGTAAACGAGTCCGTACTGATCGGGCACGCCGTCCTTGTTCAGGTCGCGCGTCAGTTCCTTGCCGACCTTGATCATCTCGTCGGTATTCTTAGGAGGCGTTTTAAGCAGATTCTTGTTGTACAGAAGCATCAGATGGTTCCCAACGCTAATGGGGACTCCCCACGTCTTGCCGTCAAGCTCCACGCATTCAAGCCCTGGCCTTACAAACTCCTTCAAGAAATCCTTCCCAAAGATGTTGTCGACAGGTTTGATAATTTTCATGGCGACAAATGGGCCAGCATGGTCCGACACAGTCCAAAGAAGATCCGGCCCCTGCCCGGCAAAGGCAGCAGCCTGGAAGTTCTGCCTCAATTCCTCGACGCCATAACTGACCACTTCAATGGTGAGCCCGGGACGGGATTTAGCAAACTCCTTTGACAGCTCGACAATGTCCTCCAGCACCCCTCCTGTCACTTCGCCTTCCTTGGTCCAAAGAGTGAACGTGACCTTCTTCTGAGCCAAAGCGCCCATCGGCACCGCTAGAGCGAAGAACAGGACACCCGTCAATATGAATGCAATCGCCCGCTTCATCATTGGTTACCTCCTTCCAAGTTCGACCGTCGCACGGTCGGAGACAACATCGGACCCTTCAAACCTCGCCGTACTCGAGTCAACATTAATCGCTCACAGACAGCATAGCCCATACCAAACCGGATTCCTCAATCTCGAGACTTCTGAAGTCCTTTACCACCTCCTGATCGACGAGTAGCAGGGCCAACGCCAACTTCACCGGCCCCGCCCCGCACCACAAGACTCTCTAACCACCAACTCGACTGGAAGAATAACCTTTGCAGGCGCCTCAGCAGGGTTGCCTATGAGGCGCAAAACCTGTCGGACAGCACTCCTCCCCATCTCCTCTCCCTGTTGCTTGACGGTGGAAAGTGCAGGCCGTACATAGGAGGCAGACTCTATGTCATCGTAACCGACTACTGCCACGTCCCTGGCGACCTTCCGCCCCGACTCACGCACAGCTTGCATGGCGCCAATAGCCATCACATCGCTAATAGCAAAGATTGCCGTGACATCCGGACGCTCCTGAAGCATCTGAAACACGGCACGTCTCGCCCCTTCCTGAGTATAGTCGCCGTAAAGTATCAAGTCCGGATCGAAGATGATGTCGTGGGCATCCAAAGCCTCAGCATACCCTGCGCGGCGTGCTTCGGAGATCCCCCACATTGGCGTAGCAGAATCAGTTCCGCATCCATCTACGGCAGGTCCTCCATGCAATAGAGGCTGAACAGGCAATCCCGTGTCATATCCGTCGAGAAAAGCTATGTTGCGATGGCCTAAGGAAATGAGGTGTTCGGTCGCCATCCGCGCACCACATACATTGTCAGAGGATACATAAGTAGCACGGGGCCCTTCGTACGGAATATCAATGAATACGGTGGGGATCCCGCCGACCCCGATCTCCTCGAACAGCTCAGGGCCGGGCAGCGATCCCATGACGATAAGACCTTCGACCTTCGATTCATAGCATCGCTTGAGGGAATCGCGCCATCGCCTGTCGCCCGAATCCTTGACGCTGAGCAACAGCTCGTATCCTGCCTTCTCGGCTTCGTCCGTTACTCCGCATATAACTTCATAGAAAAAGGGATGGTGGAGGCCTTCTGCTGAGAAAATGAGCAATTGGAAGAGGTAGCTTCGTTTCTTTACCAGTCGCCTGGCAAGCGCACTCGGATAGTAATTCATCTCTTTCATGACTTGCCGAACACGGCGTTCCGTATCGGGGCTAATATCCCCATATTCGTTCAAGACATGGGATGCTGTGCTCACAGATACGCCTGCAGCTTCAGCAATCTCCCTTATGGTGACACGTCTTGCGCGTTTGTCGCATGCTCGGCCGGCAACACGTGAGCCGTCCGGGACCTGGGCCGTATCCGACTTTCCACTCCGATGCGCTACAGCCTCTGCGCCTTCAAAACTCTCGCTATTGGAATTGCACTCACATTTGTCTGAGCTAATCATGGCCGCCTCCCATGCTCCCGAAGGTCTGTAGTAACATTCTTCAAGCAACGTGCGCAATACGACGGTCAAACCGGGAACCCAGACCCGCCGAACATACTTGCGCGCAAGTGGCGGGTAGTGCATGTGTGTATAAATGGCTGGCATTTGTATTGATAAATCGCTAA
>DUWJ01000006.1 GCA_012842765.1 Bacillota bacterium
AGATATCCTTTGGAATATGGTTCAGCCGGCGCTTTCCGATGCCATCGACCAGGTTGTGCAGATGAGGAAGGAAGAAGGGGCAAGGCTGGAAAGGGATATCGCAGGCAGAATAGAAATGATTGAGATGAGGGTGGACGAGGTTGGGCGTCGCGCGCCTGAGGTGGTCGATTCTTACAGGGCGAAGCTTGCTCGAAGGGTGAGCGAGATGATAGGGGACGTCCGTGTTGACGAGGCCAGGCTTGCGACTGAGGTAGCACTGTTCGCTGATAGGTGCGATATTACTGAGGAGACGGTTCGCTTCAAGAGCCACATAGGGCAGTTCCGTGATACAATTTCGGAGTCAGGGGACTGCGGCAAGAAGCTGGATTTTATAATACAGGAGATGAACCGCGAGGCTAATACTATCGCAGCGAAATCTCAGGATTCATTCATTTCGGCTTTGGCAGTGGAGATCAAGGCCGAACTGGAGAAAGTACGCGAACAAGTGCAGAATGTCGAGTAAGGCTCTTGACGCTGCCGTAAGCCAACAATTAATGGGAGGTGCGCGTAAATGGCACTGCCGGAACTGACAGATGAACAGAAACGTGAGGCGCTCAAGAAAGCTCAGGAGGTAAGGAGCAAGAGGGCTCAGATCAGGGCGGAACTGAAAAAAGGCAACATGTCCTTGGAGGAGGTTCTCGCAAACGCTGAGGACGAGGTCATTGGCAAGATGCGCGTTGCATACTTGCTGGAGTCGCTGCCTAGGATAGGCAAGGTTAGGGCCCGTCAGATCATGGAGGAAATCGGCATAGATGAGAACCGAAGGGTCCAGGGCCTTGGCGTCCGTCAGAAGGAGGCCCTCCTGAACAAGCTGGCGAAGTAGGTGGGGAACCGTGGATATTAAGCTTGTCAACATAGGCTTCGGAAACATGGTGGCCGCAAACAGGCTGGTGGCGATCGTGAGTCCTGAGTCTGCGCCTATCAAAAGGATTATCCAGGAAGGGCGCAAACGCGGCATGTTGATCGATGCTACCTACGGGCGCAGGACGAGGGCGGTAATCATCACAGATAGCGGCCATGTAGTATTGTCCGCTGTCCAGCCTGAAACTGTGGCTCATCGAGTGGAGATGAAGGAAGCAGATGTCGACGGGCGTGATTAGGGGTACGGATATGCTCAAGCGGCTTACAGAGGTTCCGAGAATTCGTGGCAACCTCATTGTGATCTCTGGGCCTTCTGGCTCGGGCAAAAACTCAGCGCTTGCCGCCGTAAGGAGTAAAGTTCCTGATCTGGTCTACTCTATTTCGGCGACTACACGTCGCCCAAGGGAGGACGAGATAGACGGCGTTCACTACTTCTTCCTGACCCGCGAGGAGTTCCTTGCCATGAAGGATGCAGGGGCCTTTTTGGAGACTGCTGAGTTCTGTGGAAACCTTTACGGTACTCCGCGAAGCTTTGTTGAGGGAAAGCTTGATGCAGGGGAAGATGTGATTATGGACATTGAGATACGCGGGGCTGACCAAGTGAGGGCCAAGATGCCTGATGCGGTTACCATCTTTCTGATGCCGCCGTCCCTTGCAGAACTAGAGGCAAGGCTGGCAAAGCGGGGCGCTGATTCGCCTGAGGCGACAAGAAGACGCCTTAGGAAGGCTATAGAGGAGATACCTGCCGTGCTGAAATATGATTATGTGGTTCTCAACTATGATTTGGAGCAGGCCGCAGAGCAGATCCGGTCTATTATAGTCGCGGAGCGGGCCCGGGTGGGCAGATGCGACTGTGAGCATTTTATCCGCGGTTTTGAGATGGAATCGCAGATATTCTGAGGGAATATGGTGTTGAGCCTCCCTGACGCCACAGACCCGGATGGCGGATGAAGGGGGCTTTTACAAGGTACGTGCGGCGGCGGCGCCGCCGCATGCATAAGGAGGCTACTCGAGTGATTCGACCCTCATTGGAAGAACTGATGGATCATAGCGACAGCAGGTATACGCTGGTGGTAATGGCGGCCAGACGGGCAAGGAAGATAATGTCGGCGCAGAAGGACGTAATAGAGTATGGTCCTGAAAAGCCTGTAACCCGCGCGCTGCGGGAGATAGCCGAGGGAAAGGTGACGTATTATAGGCCTAGCCCTGGCGAAACCGGCATACCCAAGAAATATGACGGCTGGGTGGAACAACCTAGCGGCAGGGAACAGTTGAAGCCTACCGATGACTATTTGGAGCGTGCCCCGCTTTTTTAGGAGTGTGATCGCCCGTGACTGGCACGTGTGTGTTGGGGGTGACCGGAGGGATAGCGGCGGCCAAAGCTTCGCTTCTTGCAAGCATGCTGGTCAAGCAAGGGCTTGATGTACATGTGATCATGACGGAGGCAGCGTGCGAGTTTGTTGCGCCTCTCACCTTCAGGACGCTCACAGCCAATCCTGTAAGCGTAGACATGTTTGCCGAGCCTGGCGAGTGGAACGTGAAGCACGTATCCCTTGCGGAAGCCGCTGATGTTTTCGTGGTGGCTCCGGCAACGGCCAACTTCATCGGGAAGGTCGCATCTGGGATAGCTGATGACTTGCTTACTACGACGATCATGGCCACGCGCGCCCCCCGGGTGATAGCGCCGGCCATGAATTCTGGCATGTACGCAAACCCCATCGTCCAGCGGAATATAGAGACCCTTTCGGCGCTGGGCTATAGATTCATCGGGCCCGAGTCGGGCAGGCTGGCCTGTGGCGATGTGGGCGCGGGCAGGCTTGCGGAGCCGGAGAGAATTCTCGATTTCGTTCTCCATGTGTGTGCAGGGACGGGCCGGCCGTCACTTGCGGGACTGCGGGTGGTTGTGACCGCCGGACCAACTAGGGAGCCCATAGATCCCGTCCGGTTCATTACCAACAGGTCATCTGGGAAGATGGGGTATGCGATTGCAGGCGCGGCGGCTGTGCGGGGAGCGAAGGTGACTTTGGTTTCGGGTCCTGTATTCCTTCCGGCGCCCGAGGGGTGTGAGATGGTCAGAGTCGAAACCGCCTGCCAGATGCGGGATGCGACGATCGATGCTGCGCAAGAGGCGGACGTGGTCGTTGCGGCTGCGGCCGTTGCCGACTACATGCCGGCTTCTTTCAGCGAGAGCAAGATTAAAAAGTCATCGGGCTTCGGTTCTTTGGAGCTCTCGCGCACGCCTGATATCCTGGCCGAGCTGGGGAGTGCAAAGGGAGAGCGCGTACTTGTGGGTTTTGCTGCTGAAACAGATGACTTGCTCTCCAATGCTGAGCGAAAACTTTCCTCCAAGAATCTCGACATGATAGTCGCCAACATGGTCGGCGGTGAGGACTCTCCTTTCGGGGCCGATCATAACACTGTCACAATCCTCTGCCCGGGCGCACCGCCCGAGACATTTCCTGCAATGTCCAAGCTCGTGCTGGCGCACGAGATTCTGGATAGGGTTTCTGCCATCTGCCACCACTAAGAGGCAAATTGAGGATAATTGGTCCTGATATAAGGGAGGCTTCTGCATTTATGGAGTAATGTAGAAGGAATACGAAAATGTACGTAGAACGTTACTCGTAGTCAACTGATGGGGAGGCCTGATGCCCTTTGACGCGACCCGGCCACAAACGAATTGGCGATTATTTGCTCGAGGCGGGGGCGCTCACCGAAGACGAACTCGAAGAGGCGCTCGAGATTCAGCGGCGCACAGGGGAGCGCTTGGGCAGGGTCCTCGTGAAGTTGGGGCATGTGAGCGAGAGTTCGATTGCAACTGTGATCGAGCGGCAGCTAGGCATTCCCAGAGTGAGCCTTGCGGAGTATGTGGTTGCTGATGACGTGATCAAGATTGTTCCCGAAAACATGGCAAGAAGGTACAAGGTTCTTGCTGTCGAAAGGGACGGCAA
>DUWJ01000304.1 GCA_012842765.1 Bacillota bacterium
CGAGGCGAATCCGGGATTGCCGATAGCCCCGATAGTCTTCTGGCAGAAGCTGCAATGGAACAGATATCGGCGATGGATGTTGCCGAGATTGAGCGCTTCATCCGCGGCCTCGATGATGATATAGCGGAGAATATGCCCGAATTTAACATAATAGAGATTATGTCAAATCAAGCAGCGGGAATCTTCGACCTTGGCGGGCTCGCGCGGAAAGCCGTATCCTTTCTCCTTCGGGAAGTCAAAGTCAATCTGAAGCTCCTCGGGGAGCTGATAGTAGTGGCGATGATCGGTTCGATACTGTGCACTTTCGGATCGGGATTGGGGGAGGAGGGCCCGTGCGCCATGGCATGGGCTGTATGCTACATGACCCTGGTTACAATGGGAATAAGATCTTTTTCGGTGTCCGCAGATCTCGCGACAGGTGCTGTGGACAGCATGATCTCCTTTATGCATGCCATAATCCCGGCGTTGGTCGGACTCCTTGCAACATCTGGAGGGGTGACGACCGCCGCAGTCGTTTCACCTCTGGTGCTCGTGGCCACCACGACTGTTGGGACTTTGGTGAAGACGACAGTCATCCCTCTGTTGCTGCTCGGTGCTGCGCTCACACTTGTTGGGAATGTGAGCGACCGAAAACAGGTGACGAAACTGGCCGGCCTTTTGCGCTGGTGGTCTATGACCATTCTGGGTCTCGCGTCAACCTTGTTCGTGGCGTTCGTGGGCGTGCGTGGAGGGCTCGCTTCTGTTTCAGATGCGGCGTCGGCGAAGGCCGCCAAGTTCCTCGCAGGGAGCATGATTCCAGTTATTGGCAAGGTGTTTGGGGACGCGATAGATTTGGTCGCTGCGTCTTCCCTAGTTGTTAGGGGTGCCTTGGGCGCCTTTGGCCTAGTGTCGCTCATGGTTGTCTGCCTGTTTCCTGTTTTCAAGATGGTCGCGGTAATGCTCATGTTCAAGATTGCAGCAGCAGTAGCCGAACCGCTGGGGGATCCACGCGTGTCAGACTGCCTTGGCGAGCTTGCGGATGTCCTCTCCGCCTTGTGCATCTGTGTGACCACAGTCGGTTTGATGTTCTTCATCTGCATATCCCTCGTTGTGGGGTTGAGTGGGCTCGTGGTGGCGATCCGCTGACTCTTTTTGGCGTAGGCGCGCTGCAAGGGAGTTAGGTTGTTGCCAGGGTTCAAGCTGCCCTTGAGGCTGCTTGGTGAATCAGGGCGTTATTAGGCAACGTGGCGGGCGCCGAATCAGGTGCCATGTCGATGCTTTGGAGGTGGATGGCGCGTGGAAGCCATATCCGCGTGGGTGAGGGGGATCGTCGTCCTGGTGTTGGCGGTTACTTTCCTTGAAATGCTCGTTCCCAGGTCGGGCCTGAAAAAGTTCGTCGACATGGTTATGGGCCTTGCAGTGATAGCGGGCATCATTGCTCCATTGGTCAACATCGGAATGGGATACGTCGATGGCAAGCTGGCGGAGGCAGACAGGTTTGCCATGTCAGGAAACTTGGGCTCATTTGAAAACTTGGGGACGCTAGGGGAGCCACACGGATTGGACGGCCAACAGATCGCCGCGGAACTTACGGAGACCGTTATTGAGGCGAAGGTGCGCGAAGCGCTTGCCGCCCGGTTCTACGGAAAGAACTGTTTCTGGGAAGTCCGCGCATCCATCGACCGCAGTGGCGCGCTGCTGGGGATAGAAGTGAATGTGAGCTTTGGGGGCGCTGCTGAAGGTTGTGCCCGCCCCGGCGACTCTGAAATAGCTGCCGCTGCATCCGCCGCCTTGGGGGTTGACCCAGAGATGATCATTGTAAGGCAGGTGGGAAGAAGATGAGCGAAGAGAGACGATTTGGTACGGATCTGCTGAAAATGCCGGGGCTCAAACCATTGCTTCTCCTGGCCGGCTTGGGTGTGCTATTGATCATCGTGGGGAGCCTTGTTAAGACTTCACCGCGTGATTCCGGCAATGCAGTTGATGGCTATTCTGGCCTAGAACCGATTTCTTCGGAAACATCGCCTCCTTCGTCGGCCGTGGGCGACCGGCTTTCCGACTTGTCCCCTGCAGACAGATACCGGGTTGACCTTGAAACGAGATCGGCAGCTATTCTCTCAAAGGTGGAGGGAGCAGGCACAGTCAGTGTCCAGATAACTTTGGAAGGCGGCACATACCGGGAGTACGCGGTCAATTCCGTGGAGGAATACAAAAATGTGGATGAGAAGATGTCGTCGGGCGAGGCGAGGGTGACGACTGAGAAGCGAGAAACCCGCGACGTCGTCTTGCCTTCTGATCCCTCTTCAGGGCGCGGACAGTCTCCCATCTTGGTTTTGGAACGCTCTCCTGCTATCTCCGGAGTGCTGGTGGCGGCGTCGGGCGCATCGGATTCAAGAACCAAACGGGAGCTTGCCGAAGCTGCACAGACGCTCCTTGGTGTGCCGGCTCACAGGGTCATGGTCGTGGTTGCTAAGTCCCCGTAGGCAGCTAGCACGGATGTGATCGAAAACTTGCACTCGGTTCTTGTCGGCGGAAATCTTCGAATTGCAGACGCGCAGACCGGGAGGTGGGCAATGTCCATGATAAAGAAGACAAAGCAATACTTTGGGCAGCGTGGTGATAGATTCTGGCTCAAGGCATCCTACCTGATGCTGGCGGTGGCGGTGGTGATCCTGGGAATCACGGCGATCGTAGACCCCGACCTCTATCGTCGCCGCTCATCTGCGCCGGCAGTTGACGCCGAAGGCGACAACGGTTTGAGTGTTACGGAAGACGACGGTAGTGAGGAGGATCTGTCGGAAGGAGAGGAGTCTGCCGATTTGTGTGGAGCGACTCTGCCGACATCTGTCCTCTCAGATGGTAATGACCAGTATGGGTCCGTCGGGGGCCCGGGCTCGGTCACGCCCTTCGGCGCCGAGCCTTTCATCATGCCATCGGGAGCAGACTTTTTCGAAGAACTCAAGATCGATCGCGACAAGACGCGTTCTCGCGAACGCGAAGTGATCCAAGATCTCATCGACGATCCGAATACTCACCCAGATGTGCGCAAGCGCGCACAGGAGGCTCTTCTTTCCCTGGCGGAACGAGCACGGCGCGAAGCTGAAGCTGAAAGCATGATACAGGCAAAAGGATACGAGCAGGCTGTGGTCTTTCTATCGGAGGCTGGCGCAAGCGTGGTCGTAAAGTCGGGAAGACTTGAAGAAGCGGAAGTCAAGCGTATAGGCGATGCGGTGTCGGCCGCTACAGGCGTGGAGTTGCGGCGGATCAGCATAATGGAGAGAGAACCGTGAAGGATAATCTAGGCATGCGGTGAATTCATTTCTATGATTGGCTACTTGGGGACCGGCAGTTCTGTTATAATGCTAATATGATCAGCGAGGGTTCCTCTGGACGCTTGCCAGGAGGTGTGAATATGGAGCTTATGGAAGATCCGGGAATGGGATCTGTCAAAATCGCAAATGAAGTGGTAGCAGTCATAGCCGGCCTTGCAACTATCGAAGTTGAAGGCATTGCAGGGATGAGCGGCGGAATAGCGGAAGGCTGGAGCGAGCTGTGGGGCAAGAAGAACCTGGCCCGTGGGGTCAAGGTTGAGGTCGGCGAGCAGCAGGCGGCAGTCGATCTGAACGTCGTGGTGAAATATGGCGCGGTAATACCTGAGGTCTGCGAAGAGGTTCAGCGCAACGTCAAAAGGACGATCGAGATTATGACCGGCTTGGAAGTGGTTCAAGTCAATGTCCATGTGACTAACGTGTTCATTGAGGAGAAGGAGACATCTACCGATGTTCGGGTTCGTTAGCAATATCGCCTGTTACCTTGATGACGGGGGTGGCCACATTGAAAACCATTGACCGAGTGATTCTCATTGCCACCGCTGTAATCATAGTCTTCCTCGGTTCGGTGGTTCTTGCGTCTGTTTCGGGGGGAGGATTCCCCAATGCCTTTGCCATTGCTTTTTATGATTCAGTGGCGAGCAATAGGATTGCAGCTGCCATAATCGGCATCGCGATAGTTCTTGTAACTCTGTATGTGATCATGATGGCTCTCAGAGTAGAGGAGTCAGCGGAACCGATTATCACTGGGACAGGTCTTGGCGATGTGCAGATTTCCATGGCTGCTGTGGAGGCCATTGCGCAGAGGGCTGCCCAGAAGGTGGATGGTGTCCGCAACGTTGAGGCTGCAGCGGAGGGCAATGAGGATGGCATCACACTTCATGCGCGCATAAATGTTTATCCTGATGTTAGCATCCCAGAGGTTTGTGAAAACCTGGAAAGAGAGCTTTCCGAAGCAATGCATGCCGTTATAGGGTTGCCAGTCAAATCCATACACACGGTTGTTAAAGGAGTATCACGCATGGAGAGCAAGCCCCGACCGTAGGGCGCTGAGCGACGCATAAAGTGGGGGCAATGCCTGGAGGAGATGGTCCGCATGCCTTGGTTTGGAGACGGCAGATTCAATGTTCCCGAAGGTAGCTCCGGACAGTTTGTGGGGGCTATCGTAGGCGCCATCTTCGGGCTGCTCGTCTTGATCGCAGGATTTTGGCGAGCGCTCGCTTTTGCGCTTTTTGTGGGAATCGGTTTTATTGTAGGCAGATACATCGATGTTAATGACGAATTCAGGGAGAGGTTTGCGCGGCGGTTTGGACGTCGGCGAAACTGACAGGAGTGGTTGACGCATGCGCTCAGAAAGGCGGCGGGCCCGTGAGGCCGCCATGCGAGCCCTTTATCAAATGGACATGTCAGGGTGCACATCGGAAGATGCGATTTCCTATGCAGTATCGAGCTCTTCCGACCTTGATCTTCCCGAGCGGGCGCAGGGATATGCTTCTCAGCTTGTGTGTGCCGCGGTGGAGAGAATGACCGAGATAGATGCTGTTATGGCGGGGATCGCCCATGATTGGGCGGTCCAGCGGATGTCGCCAACCGATCGGAATATCATGAGGATAGCAGTATGCGAAATGCTTTATCTTAAGGACGTGCCTGTGGCTACTGCCATCGACGAGGCCGTCGAAATCGCCAAGCTTTATGGGACTGCCGATTCTCCGAGATTCGTCAACGGAATTTTGGGGGCCTTGGCTGAGCGCATCAAGGATGGCCAGGGCCCAGCGGATGGCGCGGATGCGGGCGAGGGCCGTGCCGAGTCATCTGACGCAGCCAGCGGCGGCGACGTGGAAGGAGATTCTGGGGGGAAATGTCTTGGCGGGGCGCATGAAGGTCGGGACACTCGGGTTTGATACGAGCTGCTATACAACTTCAGTGGCTCTTGTAATCAGCGGCATCCTCGCCTATGATGGCAGGGCGCCGCTTCAGGTTTCCAAGGGCAAAGTAGGGCTCAGACAGTCGGAGGCCCTGTTTCAGCATGTCCGTAACCTGCCTCGCCTTGTTGAGGAAGCATGTGATGTGGCGAGGCGGGAGTCATGCGATATTGTTGCCGTCGGGGCCAGCGCATGGCCGCGACGTATGGAAGGATCCTACATGCCCGTCTTTCTTGCGTCATCAGGGTATGGCCGCGCTGTAGCGGCTGCCCTTGAAGCGCCGTGCTTGGAGATATCTCACCAGGAAGGCCACATTGCCGCGGCCAGGTGGTCTTCGGGACTCGAATCTCGAGGAGGCTTTCTCGCCCTTCACCTTTCCGGAGGCACGACCGAGCTTCTCAGTGTCCATGACAGGTTTGAAATGGAGCTTTTGGGGGGCACTGGCGATCTCAACGCGGGGCAGTTTATCGACAGGGTAGGGGTGGCTCTCGGGCTTCCGTTCCCTGCGGGGCCCGACCTTGAGCGCCTTGCTGGACACGGCGTTCCGGGGCGGGTCAGGCTTCCGGTGGCCGTTAGTGGGCTCAAGGTGAGCTTTTCTGGCCCTTGCTCGGCTGCCATGAGAGAATTGGATTCAGGGGCCGGCCATGCCGACATGGCATACGCGGTGCTCGAGTGCATAGGCAGATCGGTCGGCGCAATGTGTTGCGAGGGATTGCGCTTCTTCCGGGCGCAGGAGCTTCTTGTTGCGGGAGGCGTGGCGTCAAACTACATCATCAGGCGTATCCTCTCCGAGACAATCGAAGACCAGCTCCCGGGCGCAAAAGTGTATTATGCTTCGCCTGAGCATTCAAGGGACAATGCCGTAGGATGCGCGCTTCTTGCGTGGCAGATGCATTTGGAGGGCATGCGCGAATCACGGGAAGAAGGCAAGGAGTGAATGTAGATGGCAGGTCGGTACAAGGCGGGTACGTCTGGGGCTTCA
>DUWJ01000305.1 GCA_012842765.1 Bacillota bacterium
CAATGCCACTGGATGCAAGATTCAGATAACCGACGGCATGGATGGTTTTATAGTTGGGACTACTCAGCAGTGCGCTGAAAGGATTGATGAGATACTGTCCGATCCGGACCTTGGGGCCAGGCTTGGTGACGCGGCTCGGGAAACAGTGAGGCGAAGGTTTCTTTCAACGCAGCACGTTGCGAACTACCTGAACCTTTTCGCTGGTTGCCAATAACCGGCCACATGTTTTGGTCAGAAGCCGTTGTTTAATTGCGTATGCTGCTCCAGGGTGATGATGTTGCGATGCTTTTCAATCTTGCCTGTGCATACCTTTGGTGCAATGTTCATTCAGCTCGAAACGTGCTGATCAGACATCTTACAGGCGCCACTGGCCAGATGCTGCAAGGGAGGTTGGTTAGGTCCGTTATATCCCCAACTGTTGTTTTATAGTCTCTTAGTAGGACTCGACAAGTTTCTACACGATGCCGATGTCTGTGCTGCCTGCGGTTGAAACTTGGATCACTCGATCTGGACAAGATGCTGCTTGTGATCGCTCAAGTATGCGACATGAAGCGTTTGAGCGCTCCCTGAAGCTACGCCGGATAGCAAATCGAAATTCAACAGTCATGCAAACGCCGCCGGAAGGCGGCTCGAGGGGTTTCAAGCTGTTTGGGTTTGGATGGGGGGTACGTAGTTCGTGCGGAATGGTCCAATGCTAATTCTGAAGCATGCTGTTGTGGAAGTTCAAGAAGGTCATGTGATGAGGATAATGACAGCGGTTGCTTCAGCATAAGAGTTTCAGACTGAGCGTGGAGAATTCAAAAACAGAAATTGCAGCCGCATTTTGTGCCGCCCCGCGAAAAGAACGCCTGACAGCTCGGACGCTGCAGATCCTCCGACTGATCAGGCGCTCTTTGTATGGCTGCACGAACCTCTCAGGTTACGCTTTTGGACCCGCAGACGCTATTTCCGGCGATACATCATGGAATTTCCCAAAGTTCTTGTTAAACCGCGCCGCCAATCCTAATGCTGCTCGGTCATAGGCTTCCGCATCCTGCCATAGGCTCTTGGGGTCGAGTATGTCTGATGGCACTCCAGGACATTCCTTGGGCGTCATCAGTTTGAAGATTGGATGAGCTCTATAGGATACGTGGTCCAAGGCTCCGCTGAGTGCGGCCGAAACCATTGCCCTAGTATGTTTGAGGCTTACGCGCCTGCCTACGCCGTATTGGCCGCCTATCCAACCGGTGTTTACCATGTACACGCTCGAGTTGTTCTGGGTGAGCTTATCGCCGAGCATTGCGGCATACACCATGGGTGGAAGGGGCATGAACGGAGCCCCGAAACATGAAGAGAACGTGGCTTCTGGTTCTACAATGCCGCGCTCGGTGCCTGCAAGCTTGCTTGTGTAACCCGACAGGAAGTAATACATGGCCTGGTTGGCGTCGAGCTTTGAGATTAGGGGCATGACGCCGAAAGCATCTGCCGTGAGGAAGATTATCGTTGAAGGATGATCTCCCATGCTTGGCTCGGCTGCGCTGGGCATGTGGTATATGGGATATGCTGCGCGGGTGTTTTCAGTTATCGTGTCGTCGTCGTAGTCGGGAATGCGAGTCTTGGGGTCAACAACGACGTTTTCCAGGACAGTCCCAAACCGGATTGCGTCCCATATCTGCGGCTCATGCTCCCGCGAAAGGTTGATGCACTTGGCGTAGCAGCCGCCTTCTATGTTGAAGACTCCGTGTTTGCTCCAACCATGCTCGTCGTCGCCTATCAACTGCCTGTCAGGATCCGCTGACAGGGTAGTTTTTCCCGTACCTGAAAGGCCGAAGAAGAGGGCGCTACGTCCGTCGGGCCCAATGTTGGCAGAGCAGTGCATTGGAAGTACGTCCGCCTTTGGCATTACGTAGTTCATGACAGAAAAGACGGATTTCTTCATTTCGCCAGCATAACTCGTGCCTCCAATGATCACTATCCGCTTGGAGAAATTGATGATCACGAAAGCTTCTGAGTTTGTCCCGTCCATTTCAGGGTCGGCCTTGAATCCCGGAGCCGCTATTACCGTGAACTCGGGCTTGTGTGATTTGAGTTGATCATCTGTCGGGCGTACAAAAAGTTGATGCGCAAAGAGGTTTTGCCATGCGAACTCGTTGATCACGCGTATTGGCAGTTCGTAAAGGGGGTCGGTCCCTGCATAGCCGTCAAATGTGAAGAGGTCGCGTCCTTGCAAGTAGGCGGCGAGACGTGCGTATAGCCTGATGAAGTTCTCTTCTGACATAGGCTTGTTGATCGGTCCCCAGTCGACGGTGGAGTGGGTTTCCGTATCGTCAACGATGAACTTGTCGTCAGGTGAACGCCCTGTATACTTGCCTGTAACAACGCGCAGTGCTCCAGTGGACGTCAGTATACCTTCACCGCGAGCGAGCGCTTCTTCGGCAAGCTGTGGCGCGGAGAGATTATGATGAACTAGTCCTGTATTGACCAGACCGATCGATCGAAGTTCTGAGATGATGTCCGTCACTATGCTCACTTCCTGTTGCTAAAGTTGTTCATAGATTACCACACCGAGTCGTCTGTCAGAAGTACTCGAATACGCGTCGGCCTTCTGCGGTTGGTCCCATTGAGGGACGGTGCTCGCCGTAGAGGGTTTGGAGTGGGCCGCCTATGAAGAGGCCGCCCTCGACGTGGGGCGGCACAACATAGGATATCGATCTTTTGCAGCGCGCCTCTTCACTGACAGTCATGCCATGCGTATGTTGCTCAAAACTACCAGACTTTGCGGCGGTCGAGGAAATCCTGGACGATGTTGAGAGTTTCTCCGAATCTTTGAAAATGGACTACCTCGCGTTCACGCAGGAACCGCAAGACATCTGTTACTTGTGGATCGTCTGACAGATTAATCAAGTGTTCATAGGTTGCCCTGGCTTTTTCTTCAGCTGCCATATTATCATGCAGATCAGCTATGGGGTCGCCCTTGGATTGGATGTAAGCGGCTACCCATGGGACTCCGTCTCCATTGACGAAGTAGACTGAACGGTCATGGTCTGCATAATAACCATCCATCCCGGCTGCTTTGATCTCGCTGAGTGGAGCGCCCTTCAAAAGATTATACACTAGCGCTGCGACTATTTCCATATGCGCCAACTCTTCAGTGCCAATATCTGTAAGAACGCCCTTGGCCTGAGAAGTGGGCATTGTGTATCGTTGTGTTAGATAGCGCAGGGAAGCGGCTAGCTCTCCATCAGGGCCGCCATACTGGGTGACCACAACCTTGGCTAGCTTGGGGTTCGGCCCGCTCACCTTGACGGGGTATTCCAGTTTCTTCTCATATGCCCACATTCCTATATCCTCCCCGTTTCATATCTAGTCTTGCCTATACTTCCCACGGCCACGGTTCGTCGATCCATGCCCATCGGCCGCAAGATAGCGAATGTCCGTAGTTCATAAGCGGACCGAAAGCCTGCTCGTAAGCCTTGCGCGTTTGGGCAAGAGCTGCGGATATCTGATTGAAGTCCGCTAGTGCTCTGGCATCTCCAGGATGGGTGTTGAGGTAAAGATTGAGATCTAGTGCGGCGAATTCCAGAGCTTGAATACGCAGAAGGAGTTCTTCGCGGTTGATCGGGGTTCGCATTATCCTAACGCCTCCTCATGGCTGCGCGATGTCTCGGCAGGAGGCGTATAGGGCGACACTAGTTCGGGGAAGATGGTGCCATTCTTGAGGCCTTCTAACGGGTCGAAGCGTTGTGTGTATCTTTGAGGGCGCACATAGGCGCGAGCAAGTTTCATCGCTTGGGCCCATTCTAGACTATCTTGGCTCATTTTACTTTCCTCCCTGATTGCGTATGCGAATGCTCAGTCCATATTATTCAGGAGCTTTTCCGAGGGTATGATGCGACGCGCACATTTGATCCAGTTCGTGCTGGTGGAATCAATGCGTGAAGGAATCGCCGCATACAAGGTGAATCATCTCGTTAGATGCTACAGGAGGGTGGTAGAGATGATTAGGACTAACAGAGACAGGCTTGTAATGGTTTCGGTTCAGGGCGCTGTGGCGCCCCATGTGAGGAAACAGGCCTTCCGCATTGATGCCGATGGGGTTCCATTTGTTCTTCCTGGAGTTGGAGGAATCACGTACAATGTCAGGGTGGGTGATCCTGCATTCGGTTGGGCAGGTGACCATGTTGAACCAGGTGTCTCAACAGCTGCGGATTATGACAAGCGGGGAGATGAAAAGAACCGGGCTTATAATATCCTTGCATGCATAGGGAATAAGGCTCGCGTGATAAGCGGGGACGCTAAGGGGGCGGAAGGGGTTGTAACTGGCCATCACGGAGGCATCGAACACGTGTTGGTGGACTTTGATGATGATGCCATGGAGAAACTGGCTATAGATGACAAGATCTTGATCCGAGCTTACGGGCAGGGCCTTGAGTTGCTCGATTATCCGGAAATCAGAGTATTCAATGTAGATCCTGATCTGCTAGATCTGATTGGCCTTGAGCAAGATGGCACCCGCATCCGTGTGGGAGTTGCGGCTGTAGTGCCGGCGGTGCTGATGGGTTCGGGGATAGGATCTGCGGATGTGGCGTCTGGCGACTACGACATTACTACCACCGACAAGGCCGAGATCTCGCGGCTTGGTATTGATAAGCTGCGCTTTGGCGATATCGTAGCTCTGCAGGATTGTGATAACCTCTACGGACGGAGCTACCGGCAAGGCGCCGTAAGTATTGGTGTGGTGGTACACTCCGATTGTCGCGTGGCAGGGCACGGCCCTGGTGTGGCCACCATTATGACGTCGGCTAAGCCCACAATTGAACCGGTGATAGATGATTCGGCCAATATCGGCCGTTATCTGAATATTGGAAGATACAGAAAATAACGTTGCTCGGGAGAGACGGCCCGGCATGTCAACTCGGAAATCGGGAGTGAGCGCGCCGAGCCGCTACTATTTATTGGCTGGGGGGAAGGTAAAGGTGGGAGTTTCGGCTGTAGGAAAGCTTCCCAAGGTAGAACTACACAGACATCTTGAGGGTGCTGTGCGGCCGGCCACTGCTCTAGATCTTTTCCGCAAGAACTGCGGGATGTTTCTGGACGCGTCAGTCGACGATATCCTGCCCAAGATGCAGATAACTGAGGCCGACAGCTCTCTTCAGGATTTTTTGGCCAAATTCGACTTCTTCATGCCGTGCCTTCGTTCCGCAGAGGACATAACCCGAATAACTGTCGAGGCCATACAGGACTGCGCTGCTGAAGGAATAATCTACGCAGAACTGCGATTCTCGCCCGTCTTCATCAAGGGGCTGACCGGACTTTCATATGTGGATGCGGTAGAGGCTGTTCTGGAGGGAGCGCGCATTGCGGCGGATTGTGGCCCGATTGTGAACTTCATTGTGATAATTCCTCAGCCTGCCGGGGAGAAAGCTGGCTGGGATAGTGTCAGGATTGCCCGTGACTACATGGCTGATGGAATTACCGGCGTGGATATTGCAGATGACACAAGAGTGCTTGGCCTTGAGGAGTATGTGCGGCCTATGACATGGGCGCGAGCTAACGGACTGGGCGTCACGGTCCATGCAGGAGAATCAGAAGGGCCCGAGTCAGTGCGAACGGCTGTGGAGAGATTAGGGGCAACAAGGATAGGGCATGGCGTCAGAGCCATAGAGGATGATGCTGTTGTCTCACTTTTAGCTGAAAAAGGGGTTCTTCTGGAGATCTGCCCCACCAGCAATGTGCACACAGGGATTTATGCTTCCGTCAAAGAGCATCCGCTGCCTGAACTCATCAAAAAGGGTGTTGCAGTGTGTATAAACACTGATGACCCCAAAATTTCCGGGATCACTTTGGTGGATGAGTATGAACTGGCCAACGAGGTTTTGGGGTTGAGCGAATCCGAAATAGAGGACATGAACTTTAAAGCAATCGCGGCGGCTTTTGCAGATGATCGACAACGCGCAAGAGTGCGTTCCATTCTGGAGGGTGTCGCAAATTGTCATCGCAACAACAATCAGAACTAGAGTTTGACCCGAAACCTGAAGACCGAAGCGTGGTTCGGCACAACATCAGGGTCAACAACATGCACGGAATATGGGAAAGCCTCGCGCTCAATCTATACAGCCCATTCCTCGGGTTGCTTGCGATAAGGCTGGGCGCGAGCAATTTTCAGGTTGCCCTGATAACGGCGCTTCCGGCGGCCGTGTCTTCCGTAGCGAGCCTTGCCGGGGCCGCATTTCTCCGGCTCTTTGAAAGAAAGAAATCTGCGGCATGCTGGCTGATAATGGCCAATAGGGCATTCTTGCTCGCTATCGCCGCGCTTCCGCTTATCCCGCAGGAAAAACAGGCCTGGGTTTTTGTGGGTTTGGTGGCATTGATGAACGTGCCGGGCGCCATCAGCCACATAGCGTGGCAGAGTCTGGTGGCCGATACTATTCCCAAAGAATACAGGGGAGATGCGTTTGCGGAGAGAAGCCGTTTGGTGACGGCTGTCGGCATTATACCCGCGCTTCTCGGCGGGTATCTATGCGATTCGATGTCTTTCCCTATCGGATATCAACTGGTTTTCGTGGCGGCGTTCTTGGTTTCCCTGGTGGAAGTCAGTGTCTTGAGCAAGTTCCGCGAGCCTAGAAGAGTAGGCAATCCGCCTGCGGCCGGCGGCGGATCGCTGGATCCAGAGGCTGGCCGGCCGACGCTTGCACAGGTTCTTGCCAATAGGGGGTATGTCAGCTTTACGCTGAAGGCGATGATTTTCTACTTGGGCTGGATGATGTCGCAGCCGCTTTTTACCATCTACTATGTTAGGGTGCTTGAGTGCGGAAGCCTATGGGTTGCCGTATTCTCTGTAGTTGCCAGCATTGCGCGGTACTTGTCATTTCCTAAGTGGAGCAGGCGTGCAGCGAAAAAGGGCAATGCATGGGCGCTTGCCGCAGCCACGGCGGGAATGGCCTTGACGCCTGTGATGGTTGCGATGTCTCCTTGGGCGTGGCTTGTGGCGGTCTTCAATGTGTCGATGGGCTACTTCACATCCGGGACTACGCTCCTCATGCTCAATACTTTGTTGGAGATGGTTCCGGAGAAGAACAGGACTTCGTTTATTGCCTATCACAACAGTGCAGTGAATCTTTCATCATTCATCGGACCCATCCTTGGCAAGACCCTTGTCGACTCGTTCGATATCTACTGGGCACTGGGCATCAGCGCGATGATAAGGGCAGCGGGAAGCATCGGCTTTTTCCTGCTGGCCCGGACACTCATGTCTGATAGGCGCCATACAGGCGCGCGAGGAGGAGAGTCACTTTGAGACCAAAGTCTAATGTGAGATACTATTGGATTTTCGCTGTGGTTTTGCTTGCTGGGTGTGCGCTTGCAAGTTGTTGGGGACGGAATGGGATGTCAGAGGCGAGTGCTGCAAGGTACGCATATCTCCCAGACTCGCTCAATGCCGATGCCGACGTATCGGTAGCCGAGTTTGCTGCAGTCAGATTCACTGCTTACTACAATTGCCCCGGAAACCTCACGTCAAGGCTAATGAGGCAGAGTGCTCGCTGTTTTTTAGGAACGAACTCGATTGACCTGTTTATTGATACTGTTACACAGGCCTACTGGAATACTCATGTAGCTGGTTCCAGGTTCTCTGTTGGCGATGATCAGGTAATCAGGGCATACGCAGAAGCCGGTGATGTTGCAATGGACTGGCTGAGGCGGTTTTTCCCCGGCGTGGATGACAGGAATATGAGGATAATCTTCAGCATTAAGGGATATCAGATAGGGGTGTACAGCTGCGGCGAATTCGTGATATCGAGATAATGCAACGGGAGTAGTCTGCATATCCGTTCCGTCACCATGCCCCATCAAGCATATACCAGTGCAACGTGCTGTGGAATATGTCTGATTGAGCTGGTTGATCACTGTGGCGGATACTACGGTTTCCGGACGGCAGGAGCTGTTGATACTCCTTGTTCGCAGGCGCAAGCTAATTTTGGGAAGACGCAGTTCGACTCGTGGGGATGGGGATTTTTCGGCGGGTTCTTTTGGTTCCTAGGGGTTCGGAGTTCCATTTGGCCTTCTAGACTTCAGGTTCGGTTGGCCACGGTTTGGCTTCGATTTTCTGGATCCTGAGCAACTTCGAAAAAGTATCTGAGCATTCTTAAATGGCCAAGGTCTGAATTTCAGACGTAGTCAGGTTGTCGAGAAAAGCGCTCACAGCATCGATCAGCGCATCCATCAAACCATAAAGCCTCTTGGCTGTGACTGCAGGCAATGCAAGCTCTAGAAACGCACAGAAACTTATCGAGACCTACTTAGGTGGCGCAGGTTCTGCCCGTGGATAGGTGGTTGGACAATATTGTAATGGCGGAGCTATGCCCCGCCATTATTGATGTGAAGATCGGAGTCTTTTGCTTTTGCCTCGCAGTCATCTTCGGTTATCCATGTCCTTCTGACGCCGAATTGCGGCATCATCCAGGATGCAACGCCCGCTTTACCGCTGCGAAGCGCCATGCCGCCGCGTCAGCAAAGCCGGCCTGCGGCTGTGGGACCGGGAAAATCACCCTAAAAGGCGATGGCAAAACGTGAAGAATTCACCTATCCTTTGATATACTAATGGCATTAAGGGGGAATTCGGAAGTGAAACAAGGCCTATTCGCTTCGGGCCTCTTCCTGTTGGCTGCTGCCATCGTGGTTGCGTACACGCCTGCGGCCTGGGCTGAAGAGGCGTTAGCTTTGGATGCGGAGACCAGTACCAGCGAGGGCGGTTCTTCATGTCGAACCATAGGGGTTGGGGAGTTTTTCACCGCGGCCATGTCGTGTGATCCGGGTTTTCTTTCGGCGTGGATTGATACGAATGAGACAAAGGCTAGTCAAGCGGCTGGCCAATCGTGGACACATTCAACGACGCTGTGGGGATCGGATTCAGCAATAAGGGGCTCGATTTTGGCGACAGGAAGGTCAGGCGGAAGGGTAGAGTTCTCCTATGATTGCGAAAGCAGCATTGACAGTCATGTCCAGGGAGCGAGAATCGGCGTTGAAGTTCCCCTGTCTGCACTGGCTGATGGGGTGCTTTGTAGACGCTCTGACCCTATCCCTACACATCTGCATGTTGTAGAGGCGAGGCTGGCTAGGGCGGAGGGTGAGGCCGTGGCTGGCGCTCTGGGTTGTTTGAGGCGGGCTCAAATTGCATCTTTCATGGGGGACATGAATGAAGCTCAGAGAGCTCATGTAGAGCTTTCTTTGAGGCTTGGTTGCCGCGATGGGGAGGAGATTATTCAGGCGTTGTGCCAAGAAGAGTTCGACCATGTGGCGGCGATGATAGGCTCTATCATCAACTCTGATGCCGGGGCGCTTTGCGAGGAGTGGATCCGGCGCGATCCAAAGGTGCTCGAAGCGAAGATTGATCTTGCTGCCAAACACGAGTCTGGCTTAGCAGAGATGCTGCAGGCTACATCTTTTGTAGCAGAGGCAAAGTGGCATGCATTGGAGCCGAACAGACGATGTGCCATTGGGTTTTCCCTAAACGGCCGTGGCCTTGCACGGACCGTCGGAGCTTCTGCGGAGATGCTCGAAGCCAGGGTCGAGGCTGAACAGGCCCGGAGCACCATAGACTTCCTTCAGCTGTTCGAGGCTGTTGCCGAGGCCGAGGCTGCCTGTGGATTCCTCCATGGAGTGGAGGGGATGGAGGCCGATTATCTCGAGGCCGTGCTCAGACTTGAACAGAACGGAGTGCGTCTCATGGCCGGATTGGGAATGCTGCCGTACTCTTTTCTTGCAAATCCTCACGTGTCGCCGGCACAGAGGATTTTGGCCGGTTGCGTCAAATAACGTCTACATATGCTGGCAGATGCGTGTAAGCCGACCGAGCATGGAATCGGTTGGGCAAATTTGCGCGGCAACAGGGGGCGAGTCGTGGCCACGCGGGCTTTGCACCTCAGGTGGCGTGTGCCGATGCGGAATTGGGCACACTTTACCCAATAGACGAAAGATCCGGTGTGTTCATGGAGGTGTGCTGTGGAGCGTACGTGCGTTCTAATAAAACCAGATGGAATAGCAAGGGGTTTGGTGGGCGAAATAGTGTCTAGGTTTGAGCGCAGAGGTTGTCGGATTGTAATGGCGACAACCGTGAACATGACGGAAGAGTTGTTGGCGGAGCACTATGCCCATCTGATAGGAAAACCGTTTTTTGCCGACCTGAAAGACTATATGATGTCGGGCCCTGTGATTGCGTTAGTGCTGGAAGCGCCGAATGCGGTGGAAGCGGTCAGACAGATAATAGGAGCAACTGACCCGATTAAGGCGGGTACAGGTACTGTGCGTGGTGATTTTGCGACATCATTACACCGTAACCTTGTCCATGCTTCGGATAGTCTCGACGCTGCGGCCGCTGAGATCGCGCGTTTCTTCCCCCGTGTTGCGCTGCAGAATACGAAATGAGGTTTTCAGATGGTTGATCGCATTGCAAAAACGCAGTATGCATCGGAGCTCCGGCCGGGTACGGTTGTGAACTCGGTCTTTCTCTGCGCCGATGTGAAGGTGAGGCCAACGAAGTCGGGCTCACAGTTTGCCGACGTGCGCCTTGTGGACCGGACTGGCGAGATTAGTCTGAAGCTTTGGAATTACTCTGAGAATGTTGCGGGAGCGCTGGCTCCAGGCGCCTTTGTGAAGATCAGAAATGTGCCTGTAACCGAATACAATGGCGCCCTGCAATTATCATGTGAAACAGCTCAGTTTGGAGGGGCGATCACTCTCTGCAGTTCATCAGAGTGCAATCTGGCCGACTATGTTCCTTCTACGGTGCGTGATGTCGATTCGATGATTGGGGAGATCGACAATGCTATATGCAACATCAAACCTGGTCCCATCAAATGCCTGCTTCAGTCCTTCTTTGGCATGCCTGAGTTCAGGGGGGAGTTCATGGAATGGCCTGCAGCAGTCAGGCACCATCATGCATATTCGGGAGGGCTGCTCGAACACACGACCGGGGTTTTAAGGTTGTGCTTGTGCGCAGCGGATCAGTATGAGTTTGTCGATCGCGATATTCTAATTGCAGGTGCCCTTCTCCATGACGTGGGCAAGTTGCGAAGTTACGACTATGACAGGACCCATGGAGCCGCCACCATGTCTCTGCCTGGCGTGATGACTGACCACATTGTCATAGGCGTTGAGATTGTGAACAGGCGAATAGCTGATCTTCTCAATGGGTGTGAGAATAAGGGGTCATGTGCCGGGCCATGCTGGACTGAGCAGGAAACTCTACACATTACGCATCTCATTGCGAGTCATCATGGGAGTCTGGAGTGGGGATCGCCGGTGCAACCGGCTACCATAGAAGCATGTATTCTTCATCATGCCGACAATATGGACGCCCAGGTAAACAAGTATGAAAGGACTATAAGAGAGATGCTTGGAACGGGCGACGGGCAGTGCAGATATTCTGAGCATGTTGGCAAGATGGTATGGGCGCCTCCCGGTTCTTTTGAAGATGATAGAAGCTGAGATCTGATGCGTCCAGGGCTCTCATTTCGATGGGGGCCCTGTTTGTGCGTACGGGCGTTCCAATCTCTGGATGCTGATGGCTTCGCGCTTGATTGTCGACTAACCTAGTAGCGGGTTGCTATTATGGGGGAAAACGTCTGTAAAAAAACGCGTTTGCTTCGAAACTCTAGGCGGGTTGGGGCGTCTTACTTAGTGTAAACAAATGTCCTTAGATTGAAGGAAGACGTTGCTTTGAGGTGATTTGCAATGTGCAACATGCGCAGGCGCACTATCGGGCCTGCAATTGCTCTTGTGAGTATGTTGATGTTACTTGCTGGCCATGGGTCAACTGTTCTGGCGCAGCCTTCCACCCTTGTAGGGTCTCGGGCCCCGGAAATCAAGGCGGTTGGGGTCAGAAATGAAAGCGTTCAGGTGCCAGCGCGCGGCGGAATTACAGTTCTCGTCTTCTGGAACAGCAAATACCGATTGTCGCTTGATGCCCTCGCGGCCATGCAGGGGATATGGGAGGCGTACGGCGCTCGGGGTGTCGTGTGTGTGGGCCTTAATGACTTGGGTGAGGAAGATCGTGCTGTGGAGCAACTTGCAGAACGCATGAACATAGGCTTCGTGCTTGTGAGTGGGCGTGCGGCATCGTCGGCGGCAGTCGCTTACAGGCTCCGCGGCGTTCCTGCAGTATTTGTAGTGGACAGATCGGGCGTCATCGTATATGTAAGGGAGGGATGGGACAAGAAGGCGGAGTCGGAAATCAGGGAAATAATATCAAAAGCCCTCTAATTATAACGAAGAATATGGATTATTTAAGATAATATTCGGCAGGGATTTCCACCCGAAGGCCGAATAAACAAGAGCAGGAGACTATTACCGCGACAAGGAGGCAGTTGGGCAATGAAAGTCGTGCGGTGCATAATTACGGTCCTGCTCTTTATGGTGGTCGTATTCGGCATGGGCTTAATCGGGCAGGCGGCTGCCGGCGGAGTCTACGAGATGGCCATCTTCGAAGACCCGACTACGGTGAACGTTTGGGCCGCTTTGGGCCCCGACGCTACGGTATGGAACGCATTTGTCGGGTACCAGCAGAGCTACATAGGTCTATACGGAAATGCAGCTCCTGACTTCGTGTTCTGCCCTGTAGCCGCTTCGGGAATGCCATCTCCTTTTAAAGAGGAGAAGATTGGCGACAAGACCTACTACACCTCCGTTGTGAACATCCGCAAGGAGCTGAAGTGGAGCGATGGGAGACCACTAACCGCTGATGACATCGTCTTCAGCTACATGGCGCCTCTCGCTCTGGATCCGAACAGGCTGGGCGGAAATTGGCCTGGGAATATTGACCCCGAAATCCTTGCGAAGGTGGAGAAGGTCGGCGAGTACAGTGTCAAGTTCTATCTGACAGAGCTTCCTGGCTTGGCTCAGTGGCAATACGGAATGTTGCAGGCTCTTATTTTGTCCAAGGCCTACTGGGATCCTGTAGTGAGCCGCGCGCTCAAAGCGGCTGACCCTGTGAAGGAACTCTTGGCTCATGATCCTAAGGGTGAGCCTGTTGCCGGGCCATGGGTGAGGGACAAATGGGAGAAGGGAGCTTTCGTTACCCATGTTCCCAATCCTTACTACGCCATGAAGGGCGACACCAATACTTTCTACAAAAATGGCGCGTTCGTGACGGAGAACAAGAAGACAGGATTCAGCTATGTGCTGGGGGATCCCAAGGGCGACGTGAAGCTTTCTGTGACCGAGGGCCCATACGCCAACAGGTTGATGTTCCGGATCCTGCAGAACCAGAATGCTGCTGTGCTATCCCTCATGGCCGGCGAAGTGGACTTTGTCCTTAACTCCCTCGGACTTCAGCGGGGATTCCAGGATCAACTGAAGAAGGCGGCCAACGTCGAGGTCGTGGAGAATAATGTTAACGGGTTTAGATACATGGCGTTCAATTTGAGCAAGTATCCTTTCGGCATCAAGGAGTTTCGGCAGGCCGTGTCAGTCCTGATCGACAGGGAGTACATTTGCGAGAGAGTGCTGCAGGGCGTTGCATTCCCCCAGTATTCAGTTGTGCCTCCTGGCAATGCGTACTGGTTTAACGCCAATGTTCCGATGTGGGGGAAGGGCATGACTCGTAGCCAGAGAATAACTGAGGCTGTTAGGTTGCTCAAGAGCGCTGGGTTTTCGTGGGAAGTGGAACCTCAGGTTGATCTTGCCAAAGATAAGGTGCTCAGACGCGGCAAGGGCCTGATTATGCCGAATGGCAAGAAGATGCAGCAATTTGAGTTCAACGTGATGACTGCAGGATATGACCCGCTTCGCTACACCTTCGGGTTGAACATTGCCACCTGGATGCAGGAGATTGGCATTCCGGTGGAGGTAGTTCCCACTGAGTTCAATGTTGTTATATCCAAAACTGATGAACGTGACTTTGACTGCTTCATGCTCGGTTGGAGCCTATCGCTCTATCCGGATCATATGTATTGGTTCTTCCACAGCAGCCAGTGTCCGGCCGGAGGCTTCAACTATGAAATGTACAATAATCCCAAGTTTGACAAGATGGTAGAGGATTTCCTGAAGGAGTCTGACATGGAGACCGCTCGCAAGATGGCGTTCAAGCTCCAGGAAATCCTGGCCGACGAGCTTCCGTATATTGTCCTATTCGATACTCCTCTGATCGAAGCATATCGAAGCGATCGCCTTGCATACCCCTACACCAAGACCCTAAGTGGCATCCAGTACAACGGAGGCATGACCAGCACGGTCAGGCTGAAGAACTAGTCCAGGGAATAGCATAGGGCTTTTGGCTATGCGCGGGGCGGGCCGAGGCCTTCCTCAGGCCTCTCGGCCCGCGCCTTGTTTCCCAAAGAACACCGGAAAGCATAGGTGATCAAGATGCGCAGATATGTTCTTAGCCGTGTAGGCCAGCTGGTAATCACTTTGCTCATCTACATTACACTAGTCTACTTCTTGCTCCAGGCGATGCCGGGAGACATCTCCATGATATATCTTCAGAACCCGAGAATACCCCAGGCGGCGCGGGACGAACTCAAGAAACAGCTGGGTTTGGATCGGTCGCCGGTCATGCAATACTTCTCGTACATGAAGAATTTCTTCACAGGCAATTTGGGGGTTTCGTTTTCACAGTATCCGAGGCCTGTCTGGGATATACTCATCGAACGGTTGCCTAGGACACTGGTGTTATTCCTTACTGCGAACTCATTGTCGTTCTATGTAGGGTTCGTGTTGGGCAGGGTCATTGCCTGGAAGCGTGGAGCCAGTATCGACCATGTGGCCACCGTTGTGGGAATAACGTTTTGGACCGCTTTCTATCCGCTGCTTGCTTTGGTCCTGATCTGGTTGTTTGCCTATACATTGAAATGGTTGCCGCTTAACCAGTTCATTGAACCTAGTTTATGGGTGCATGCTCCGTGGCCTTCAAACACAGTCTTTGG
>DUWJ01000306.1 GCA_012842765.1 Bacillota bacterium
CGATGACTTAATCTGGAGCGAGCAGGTGCGTGAGAAAATCGTTTCCGTGAGAAACAACCCATATGTCACGTCTTATCCTGCCCGCCGCTCATAGTCTGCTCCCATAAATGGAACTTATTCAAGTTTGGCTTCGAAAGATTCTGGGGAAATATGACCATATGCCACAACCATTAGCGATTCCCCGAGGCACAACGTCTGGCTGCCTCAACACTCTGGACAGAGCATTACTTTAGCATGAGCGTGTCTCCGGGATACTCGCCAAGCACTACGGTGAGGTAGTGCTTCTGCCCTCCCCTCAGAACATACATCACTACCTTGTCGCCCACCTTCTTCTTGCTTATCTCCTCGGCGAGCGACATCTTTGCGGTAATCTGTTTCCCGTCGATCTCCTTGATGACATCTCCTTCTTTGAGTCCGGCTTTTTCTGCCGGACTATCTTGTATCACATTGGTCACAAGGATTCCGTTGGCATCCGACAGGCCCAGCTGCTTTGCGATATCGTCATCGAGCTGCTGATACCAGATTCCAATCCATGGGGTGGGCCCTTCATCGTAATTGACGATGTCTTTCAGCGTATCTTTGACGGAATTGATGGATATGGCAAACCCAAGTCCCTGTGCGTACGGGATGATCGCCGTGTTTATGCCGATCACTTTGCCTTCCATGTTGATGAGCGGACCTCCGCTGTTTCCGCTATTGATGGCCGCGTCAGTTTGGATGAGATCCCCAGTGGCCAGAGTTCCGCCAGTCTCGTCGTCTATGCGTCTTCCGACCGCGCTCACAACCCCTGCAGTAACAGAGTGATCAAACCCGTAGGGATTTCCGATAGCCACTACCCAATCCCCTTGACGCAACTTACTCGAGTCGCCCAGCTGGGCTACGGGGAGGTTATTGGCCTTTATCTTGATGACCGCCACATCGGCATCTTTGTTTCCGTTAACGACTCTTGCAGTGAACTTTCGTCCATCGGTCAGTGTAACCTCCACTTTCCGGGACTCTTCTACCACGTGATAGTTGGTAACGATATACCCGTCTGGACTGATGATGAACCCTGAGCCCGTGCCCGGCTGTATTCTCTCGCCGCCAAAGAAATCTCGGAAAAACGGACCGAAGAAGCCGTCATCGGGGAAAGGGGACCTGTAGCTTACTACTCGCTCAGTGTCGATTCTGACCACAGCTGGCCCTACCGTTTCTGCTACATCTGCTATAGATGGCAGGTTTCCGCTGTAGCTTGAGGCAACGATCGGCGTTACCGCTGCGGCAGTGTCTCCTTTGCGTTCAGGGAACCCGTATGACACCACTACAATCGACGTTATCACGCTGCTTATTATCGCGATAACGACCAGGGGCAGATACTTCTTAAAAGATGCTTTCATCTACCATACCTCCGTTCTGGAGATGTTACTTGCATAAAATAGTCATCGTAGATATCACGAAGATCCAGACCATGTTGGCTGGCGTTTGCCGCTTTTCCTGAAGCCTGTGTGGGCTCGAGCAGCCAAATGTTTTCCCCAAGGACTTCCTCCAGAGCATCGCTTGAACTGAATGTTCCGGCTGCATGGATACGAACACTGGGAGATGTCAGTTCCAACTGGGGATTAGGTCTGCCGGATGCAATCGGCGGTTGCGATTTGTCTGGTGCGCCGAACAAGCTGATTCCAAGGAGCGCCTGAACCAATGGGATAACAATGAGCGTCCCAGCGACCGCCGCCGGAATCACCAACTTAATGAATGACCAGGCAGGTTTCGTAGAATCGTCCCGCTTCATCTCCCTATCAAAAGGAATCAAGGTTATCTGGCGTTCCACCTTTTCCCATACACATTCCGGACATTGCGCAGGGGTCATCGAGCTTAGCGCGCGCTTCACCTCCAGGGTTGCTGTGTATGTTGCCATGCAGCTTGAACAGACGGCCAGATGCTGCCTGACCCTGTTCCTGTCATCTTCAGAGAGTTCATGGTCGATATAGGCAGAAATGAGGCGCTCAGCCATGTTGCACGTCACTTTTGGCTCACCTCCCGCGACCGCTCTTCGAGGTAAGGAGAGATTCGCTCCCGGAGCGCTCGCCTGCCCCGGTGTATCCGTGATCTTACGGTCCCAATGGATGTGCCCATTATCTGCGCTATCTCTTCATAGGAGAAGCCTTCAATGTCGCAGAGAATGACAGCCATCCGATACTCTGGGGAAATGGAATCGAGCGCGTCTTGAATGAATGCATCAAGATGGTCCCTGTCATAGACTGTCTCTGGATTGCTGGACATATCCGGGATCTCCTTGTCGAGTTCATCTCCCTCGGATGTAGTAATTCGTTGGTCAAGAGACTCGATATACGGTCTCCGTTTTCGACGCCGCAGTTCGTCTATATATAGATTAGTCACTATGCGATACAGCCACTTGTCGAAGGAGGTTCCCCGCTTATAGCTGTCGAACGATCTGTAAGCCCTGACGAAAGCCTCCTGTGTCAAATCACGGGCCTCCTCAGGGTCGCCGCTCATTCGAAGTGCAATATTGTAAACGGAGTTTTGGTGCCTCCGAACGAGAGATTCGAACTCCGCGGCCTTCGACACGGGCTGTGCAGGTCTTGCAATCGCATATTCGTTGCTCAATTGAATCACCCACTCACATGCCATTTGAGCGTCTACCCGTAATAACGACTGACGCAAGAGGCGAGTTCCCTGTGTCAATTATACCTGAAACTACGCCGGTATGTGAGGGACACAGGATCCTCAATGGGCACTTGCTGGAATTTGCCTGCGTGCGTACACTAGAATGCGGAAGGAGTGCGTGTTTGGATGCATCGGAAAGCAGGAATTGCTCCGCCACAGCCTGTTGTGATTGTTGTGGAGAAGCTAAAAAGCTGTGGACATACCGCGTACATTGCAGGGGGAGCTGTGCGGGACATGATTATCGACCAGCGCCGCCCTGGCGATTGGGACATCGCTACTTCTGCTACTCCGGCCGAGGTAAGTTCGTGTTTTGAGCATGTCGTGCCCACGGGGTTAGCTCATGGAACTGTCACAGTAATAGAGGAAGGCATGAGCATAGAGGTGACCACGTACAGACATGACGGCCCGTATGTTGATGGCAGGCGCCCGGAGCATGTGGTGTTTTTGGATGACATCGCTGCCGATCTTGCAAGACGGGATTTTACAATAAATGCAATGGCATTCGATCCGACCACAGGCGAGCTAGTCGATCCCTATGGCGGCGTGTCCGACATTGAGGCCAGACTCATCCGCTGTGTGGGCGATCCTGCTGAACGGTTCAGCGAAGACAAGCTTAGGATGCTCAGGGCTGTACGTTTTGCGGCAACGCTCGGATTCAGTGTAGACTCTTCAGTTGTGGATGCCGCGCGGGCGTTGGCGCCAGGGATCGTACAGGTATCGGTGGAACGCATTATGGATGAGCTTGTGAAAACCGTGCGTGCTCCGAAACCCGGTGCAGCTCTCGTACTCATGGAGGATATGGGACTTGCCCCCTATATCCTTCCTGAGTTGTGTTGCGAGGTCGGAGAAGAAGAAAGGAAGGCCCTTTATGCAGCCTGTGATAGATTGCATCCAGAGCCTAAGGAGCGCTTCGCGGCTCTCCTTTCGCCATTGGGGCCGAACGGTGCTCGCATTGCCTTGGCGAGAATGCGGGTCTCCAACCAGTTTTCCATTACGGTGTCTCGAATAATTGAAGGCGCTCAAAACCTTGGCCAAAACCCATCAGACTACGAACTGAGACTGACGGCGTCCCGAGTTGGGCAGGATTGCCTGCTTCCGGCTGTTCGGCTCAACCGCGCATTGTGCAGGCAGGGGACAGGGTCTTTGGCGGTTGCGGATCTCGGGAGTGAGGGAATCGAGGCAGTTGAAAGCTTGGAGGAACGAGCCGGGTCAGTGCTGGCCGCAAAGCCTGCGCTGAGAATTGCTGACCTCGACATCAGTGGCAAGGAGGTTATGGAGGCAACAGGCCTCAGCCAAGGACCCAGAGTAAGGATCGTTTTGCAGCGGCTGCTTGACCAAGTGCTCCACGATCCGTCGGCCAACAAAAAGGAATGCTTGCTTGAAATGGCAACAGGTATAGCGGAAGAGATGGAGCAGGAATTGGCGTAGGGGGCACACCTGAGATGCGCAGTAGATGCGCTGGGTTGATGACTAATGGTATTTGTGTGCCCATAAGATGGAGCTCGCCAGGGACTGTGCTGATAAGGTTTTTTGGGGGGATTGTGTTTGGCCAGATCGTTGAAGGTAGTCATAGCTCCGGATTCGTTCAAGGGAAGTCTTGCTGCAACCGAAGTGTGCCGAGCTGCAGAAGAAGGGCTTCGCAGGGTGTGGCCCGACGCTGAAGTGGTGCGTGTCCCTATGGCCGACGGTGGAGAGGGGACCGTTGAGGCGTTAGTTGATGCTACCGGCGGTCAAGTTATTGATGTTGAAGCCACAGGGCCTTTGGGCGACAAGGTGCAGGCTTTCTTCGGCATCCTAGGCGATGGAACGACAGCTGTGATCGAGATGGCAGCCGCGTCGGGCCTACCGCTTGTGCCTTTAGACAAGCGGAATCCTATGACAGCTACGACGCGGGGAACAGGAGAACTCATCGCCGCGGCGCTGGACAGGGGCTGCCGGAAGTTCATCATAGGGATAGGAGGCAGCGCCACCAATGATGGCGGGGCAGGGATGGCCCAGGCGTTGGGGGCGCGATTGCTGGACGCTGAAGGAAAAGAGATAGGACCTGGAGGCGCGGAGTTGGCGAGGCTCACCAGGATAGACACGTCCGGTATGGATCGACGGCTGGTTGGAGCCGAATTCGTTGTAGCAAGCGACGTGGACAACCCGCTTACAGGGCCTAATGGAGCGTCGGCGGTATACGGTCCGCAAAAGGGCGCCACCCCGGAGATGGTTCAAGTCCTCAACGCTGCTCTCGCAAACTATGCCTCTGTCATCCGGCGCGACCTGAGAATCGACGTAGAGGCGATGCCTGGGGCGGGGGCAGCAGGAGGATTGGGCGGAGGCCTTGTGGCCTTCCTCGGTGCTCGTCTTGAGCCCGGGGTCGAAATCGTAATTGAGACCACGGGACTTAAAGAGAAGGTATCAGGTGCAGATCTGGTCATTACGGGAGAGGGCCGTATCGATTTCCAAACGCTTTATGGCAAGACCCCTATGGGGGTTGCCAGGGTCGCAACGGAGTGCGGCGTTCCGGTGGCGGTATTGGCCGGGTCTGTGGCTGACGACGCCAGAGGACTACATGATCACGGAATCGATGCCCTGCTTACCGTGGTCAAAGGGCCGTGCGACCTGGACGCAGCGGTCAGGCGCGCTTATGCCAACGTGGCTGATGCAGCTGAAACATTGGCCAGGCTTATCGAAATAGGGAGGCGCCAGAGGGGATGACCAAAGCGCACTTATTTCCGTAAATGATCCTCGGCATGGGCACGACTGCAGAACAACAAGATACAGTCTGGGAAGATGCCGGGGGGTTGGGACTTGATGTTGGGGGGCCTTCATGATGTTGACAGATAATCAGAAGCGTGTTATGGGAACGCTTGCCCGAAAGCGGGTCACAGTAGTGGGGATCGGGATTACAAACGTCCCACTCATACGCTTTCTTGCCCAAGCAGGTGCCAAGGTTACTGCCTGCGATATAAAAACAGCAGATCAACTGGGGTCGGAGTTGGCGTCCCTTTCGGGACTGGGAATAGATGTCTCGCTCGGACCGGGATATCTCGATTCTCTGGCCGATTGCGACATTGTCTTCCTCTCTCCGGGAGTAAATCCGGAACAACCGCAGATCATGGCTGCGCGCGATGTCGGAGTCTCATTCAGCTCCGAGATCGAGCTCGTATTGAAGCTTTCTGCAGCGCCGGTGATCGGCATTACCGGGAGTTCAGGCAAGACCACGACTACTACCTTGACAGGAAGGATATTGGCGGAAGATGCACGCCTCCACCACCCCGAAAGGGACGTGCTCGTAGGCGGCAATATTGGCACCCCACTAATAGAGCACGTATTATCAGTGGAAAGCGAGGACCTCGTTGTTCTGGAGCTTTCCAGCTTTCAGTTGAGGCTCTTGGCCGTCAGCCCGCATATAGCTGCGGTGCTCAACATAAC
>DUWJ01000307.1 GCA_012842765.1 Bacillota bacterium
CGCACCAGGCTACAACGCGCCCGAGTGATGATGGCATCTGACCTCATGCCCCTTTTCCACGATGCTCACATCCGGAGCCCTCTCAAAACACACATCCTCTGAAAAGTCACACCTTGGAGCGAAACTGCACCCCGGGCCCAGGTTTGCAAGATCCGGGACTTCGCCCATTATGGGCCTGAGAGGCTTCCTCTCTCCCAGCACGGGCATGGATCTGAGCAGGCCGCGGGTATATGGATGAGCTGATCCCTCCATAACCGCTTCTGTTGGCCCTCGCTCCACAATCTGCCCCGCATACATCACAGCTATAGAATCGCAGAAATCTGCTGCCACAGCCAAGTCGTGCGTGACAAGGACGACAGCAGTTCCGGTGGTCTCGTTGATCTCATCTATCAAGTCGAGCACCTGAGCTTGGATGGTTACGTCCAGTGCAGTAGTTGGTTCGTCTGCAAGAAGAAGCTTCGGCTTGCAAGCCAAGGCGATCGCGATCATTATCCTCTGCTGCATGCCTCCGCTGAACTGGTGAGGATAATCCAGATGTCTCTGCTCGGGCATGGGTATTCCTACACTCTGCATCAGCTCGAATACATACTCACGTTCTTCGGCGGCAGACAGCTTACGCGATCGTGTCTTCCTCATTCTCGGGCCCAACCCGCCCCCATCTCCGCATAACCTTCCGGTGTCACCTGCAGATACTGGAACCATACCATGCACCCGCAAAGATTCTGCTATCTGTTCACCAACTCGATAGGCAGGATTGAGCGCGGTCATCGGATCCTGAAATATTATGGCGATCTCCTTGCCACGAATCGTTCGCATTTCTGCCTCAGAAAGGTCTACAAGGTCAGTCCCTCCAAACATGACCCTGCCTCCCACAATGCGTCCAGGCGACGGAAGAAGCCCCATGATGGATAGGAGCAGGGCACTCTTTCCGCACCCCGACTCCCCCACTACTCCCACTATTTCGCCTTGAGAGACAGAAAAGCTTACGTTCCTCACGGCCTGAACCTCCCCGCGCGCAGTCGGGTAGATTGTCTGTAATCCAGAGATTTCAAGCAGCGTGCTATCTGCGGCGCACGGGTATGCCATTTTCCATCATCCTTCCATCATCTTCGGATCAAGCACGTCGCGAAGGCCTTCTCCTAACAAGTTCATGCCCAGCACCAAGAGCGCAAGGGCTATTCCTGGCAGAGTTGCAACCCACCAAGCGCCCAGCATGTACCTGCGACCATCTGCGATCATAGATCCCCACGCGGGTATTCGCGGAGGAATCCCCAGGCCTAGAAAGCTCAAAGATGATTCCGTCATGATCATGTTGCCCATGCGGAGCGTCCCAAGCACCAGCATTGAATTGGAGATGTTCGGAAGAATCTCCCGGACGAGAATGACTCCATCCGAGCGTCCAAGAGCTCTTGCTGCATCGACGTATTCCCTATTCTTCTCTGACATGGTAAGCGCCCTTGCCAACCGGTAAAACTCCACCCATCCTTTGAAGCTGAGAGCCCACACGAGATTCCAAAAACCAGGGCCTATTACCGACATGATCGCTATGACAAAAATCAGGTATGGAAATGCAAGGAGCAACTCAGTGAAGCGCGCGAGAACGCGGTCCAACGCTCCACCGTAATAACCGGCCAACATTCCGAGGCCGATGCCGACCACGGACGATATCAAGATGGTCGTAAGCCCCACGAGGATGGAAACTCTTGATCCGTAGATAATCCGAGACAGAATATCCCGTCCCAACTGGTCAGTGCCGAGGAGGTGACCTGATCCGAACCCCGGCGGGATCAGCCACGAGTCGAGGTCAACCTCATCTGGAGCGTACGGAGCGATAACAGGGGCGAGGACCGCCACAAGAACAAACGCGGCGACGATTATCAGCCCTGTTCTGCCACCACCGTGAGCCAACAGGCGCTTCACCGTTCCCCTGCGTCGCGACGCACGCACATACGGGACGGTGCGGGCTGTCGATATTACGCCTTTGCACAGTTCATCTGATGGAATAGAAACGTGGCCCATTTTCCCCATCTCCTACAAACTTATCTTCGGGTCCAAAACAGTGTGAATAATGTCGGCAACAAGGTTTATAAGGACGAACGTGAGAGCATAAACCATCACCGACGCCTGCACTACCGGATAATCGCGGGCAAAGATAGCATCCACGACTACCCTGCCCAAGCCTGGCCATCCGAAGATCGTCTCTACAATCATGTTTCCACCCAGCAGAGAGCCGAACTGCAAACCAACCAGGGTCACAGTTGGTATCATTGCATTGCGGAGCGCATGGCGGCACGTCACGTCCCTCTCCGGAACACCTTTGGCCCTTGCGAACTGCACATAGTCGGCACTGAGCACGTCAAGCATGCTTGAGCGCGTTACCCGAGCCACTACTGCTGCAACTCCTAGCCCCAACGTGATCATCGGGAGACAAATGTGTTTCAAGGCATTGCCCAGAGCCGGCAGGTTTCCGGTGATCAACGCATCCAGCACCAGCAATCCGGTAACGTGCGCTGGCTGTGCTCCATATGCTATGCGCCCGGATGTTGGTAGCCAGCCCAATATCATTGAGAATATAAGAATACCGACTATTCCTAACCAAAAGGCGGGAAGCGATACGCCCACGAGCGACAAGCAGGTTCCGACCCTATCCATGAAGGAATTCGGATTTAGGGCAGACGCAACTCCAATCGGAATACCTACTGCCAATGCGAACAGCATGGCAAATACAGCCAGTTCTATGGTGGCCGGCAGAGCTTCCCGGATAATGTCGGCCACGGGACGAGACCTGACAATCGAATACCCCAGGTCCCACTTGAAAACCTGCTTCAAGTAGGTCCAAAGCTGCACGTGCATGGGCTCATCCAGTCCCATTTCCCCTCGAAGAGCCGCCATTTCCTCTTCAGAAGTCCACGCTGCCTCCCCCATCATGATGTCTACTGGGTCACCAGGGATGGCCCTCATGAAGATGAAAGCGGCTACTGCCACACCGAGCGCCAGCGGTATGGTGGCCAGGATTCTCTCTACTATCTTGGCCTGTGTGCGACTGAGGCGGATCATTTGGTGGAGTAACCTGCCTCTGCAAGAAGCGCCTTGGCGCGCGCAGGATCATACTTGTACGGAACAATGCTCTGGTTGAAACCAAACCCGCTCGGCAAGAAGGCGGTTGCAAGACGCGTGGCGTTTCCGGCATAGACTGTCCTCAAAATTGCGTCCCAGTCCACTGCGTAATTCATGGCCCTGCGAACCCTTGGATCATCAAAAGGCGGACGCCTACAATTCATCTCTACCATGTAAACACGGGTTCCCTCAACCGATTTGACCTGGATGTTCTTGTCGCGGACCAAGGCTGCTGCCATGTGCGACGGAACCGACTGGATGATGTGGACCTCCCCTGTCTTCACAGCAGCCACACGCACAGTGGGGTCAGGCATCATCCTGAAGATCGCCCGCTTAACCCGAGCCGGCCCCACCGGAGGAATAGAGGGAGATCCGCCGTAGTAGTCGTCGAACCTCTCCATTACGATCTTGTCATCAAATTGCCCCTCTACATACTTGAACGGTCCACAGCCAACAGGCTTTCTTGCAAACGCTTCATCGCCAACTCGCTCCACGTATTTTCGCGGCACTATCTGAAAGTGGACCAGTGCCTGCGGCAATACGGGAAATGGCGATGACAGAACAAACCTGACCGTATACTGGTCTACCTTCTCCACTTTTTCGACCGGACCCAACAGGCCTTTGCGCGGCGATGTGCGGCCACCCATGGCGCCTTCCCTCAGCACTCGGTCAAACGTGAAAACCACGTCATCGGCATCGAGCAAGTCCCCATTATGGAATTTTATGCCCCTGCGAATCCTGAATAGATACTCTGTATCCGAGACCGCTTTCCACGCTTCTGCAATCTCCGGGACTACCTTCCCATCCCATGTGCGCGTCACGAGGGCGTCGAACATATTGCGAATAACCGTTTCAGTGGGTCTGTCGCGATAGGCAGCGGGATCCAATGTCAGTATCTTGTCGGCGTACAGGCCCACTACGATCGTATCGCCCCGGGCCAACCCAACATCGTGCAGGTTGACGCGAGAATCCATTGACGGCTGCCAGTTGAGCACGTCCGACCGTGCGGCTTCGACTTCCATCAGAGAGTATCCGAATATGGCCGGAGCATCATCGTACAGGATCTGCTGGGCATCGAAATACGCCTCCCTGCGCGCGTCGTTATCGACAGCTCGAAGAGCTCGATCGAGGGCCGCGTCGAAACGAGCATTGCTATAACCGGAGTAGTTGCCCCGGTCGCCACTGTAGAATTTGGGCACTATGATGTCGAAAGGATCGAAATAGGCGCTTCCCCAGGCAGTCAAGTACATCTGTCGTTCACCCGCCTGAATCCTTTCCTTGAGCGCATTCCACTCCCATATCCGCACATCGGCAGATACCCCAATGGCCCGCAGATTGTGAGCTATCGCCTGTGCTTCATCGGCGCGGGTCGAGTCCGTATCTATTACTACAGACAGTTGTTTCCTGGTTTGACCCGTGGTTGTAGACAGAAAGCCAAAAGCCAGAATCATGGCTATAATGAGAGTTGTCAGAATAGTCCGTGATTTCATGACACCAACCTCCTAAGACAAGCTTACTTGGGAAAAACCGATTCATCATGCTTCATGACGTATGCAATTATCTTGGGGAAAAACGGGGGCAGTCTGCGGATGCCTGCTAAGCGCGGACTTAAAACCTGAGCCCGCACAGTATGGCCGACGCCATACAGGCGACATGACAAAAAACCCAGGGACATCCCTGGGTTAAATGGGCGTCCCTTCTTAGCGCTTACGAGGTTAGCTGACGGGCTCGGGCTGAAGGAATTAGCCCTACCTGCACACCTGCAGGATTCGCCCCTGCCATATGATATGGGTCCCCCGCTCTCCCCTGCTGGGAAGATTCAGCGATTGCGCCTGGCGGCGCATGATCATACCCTCTATGATCTACTCTTCTTTGATCTATGCTACCACCAAACCGTCACGTTGTCAAATTGCTCCTCAGCTGGGCTCAAACTACATATTCGCTGCTCTCGCGGATCAACTTTGTATGAATTATCTTAAAAGACTTTTGTGCATTGGCTTCTTTCATCGCGTAGGGATGTTATAATGCTTTCACGGAGGTGGGTTTGATGACTGCGCAGACCTGTCGCAAGCCCCTGGTTTCAGCGGTAGGTGTATCCAAGCATTTTGTAATGTCTGAATCACTCCTTTCACGCAGGCTGACAGGCCTCTCCGCCAGACAAGTAATGGCCGTGGACGCCGTGAGCATGGAGATATACCCTGGTGAAACAGTAGGTCTCGTTGGCGAGTCAGGCTGTGGCAAGAGTACTTTTGGCCGCGTCATGGTGGGGCTTCTCCAGCCAACATCAGGGCAAGTGTATTATGGCAATACCCCTATCTGGGGACAGAAGTCGATCGATCGTTCAGAATTGAAACATCGCGCCCAGATCATATTCCAAAACCCTTACAGCTCTCTCAACCCGAGATATACTGTGCGTCAAACAATCGATGTCGCGCTTGCTGCCAGAGGCGTTCCTCCCCGCCACCGCTACGAGGAAGCACGTTCCTTGATGACCCGGGTAGGGCTTTCACCTGACTACCTTGAGCGCTATCCTCATCAACTCAGCGGCGGCCAACGCCAGCGCGTTGCAATAGCGAGGGCGCTTGCCACTCAGCCCGAGTTCATAGTCGCTGACGAACCCCTATCATCCCTTGATGTGTCGGTGCAGGCTCAGATAATCTCGCTTCTTGAAGACTTGCAGAACGAGTACGGGTTATCATACCTCCTCATCGCCCACGATCTGCGCGTGGTCTATCACATGTGCAACAGGGTAGCGGTAATGTACGGAGGCCAAATCGTTGAGTTTGCCCCAACCGACGCTCTATACGAAAGGCCGCTCCATCCGTTTACACGTCAGCTACTTGGGGCAATACCGGGAACTGGGGGGCGTCGCCGCCGGAACCGAAACGGCCGGGGGCACAGTCCGGCGCAGGCGTCTTTCGCTACATCTATTGAAGCCGAGAGCATGATCGATAGCAGCCAGGCACACATTGCAAACGCGTGTCAATTCTGGCCAAGATGCGAACAGGCCGCCCCGGTCTGCAAAAAATCGTCACCAGAATTGCTGTCGCTATCTTTCGGCTCCGCTAGCGCCTTTGGCGCATCTCACTCAGATACGGCCTCGGGAGCTAGCACTGAACCTCAAGGTGATCGCTTGGTCAGGTGCCACATGGCACATAATAGACAATGATTTAAGGTTGTGGCGATAAATGAAGCTTTTCAGTGCGAACAAGAGCTTTCTAGGCAGGTATGATCGCATGTTAGCTGCGTACGCGGTCACACTGCTTGTTATGATGTGCGGACTTGTTGGGTTCTCGGCCGCCACAGGCGCCGCCGGAAATGGAGTTGACGAGGCACAGATGGTTCTCGACAACATGTTGCGCGCTCAAGAGAACCTGACCAGCTTCGAGCTCCCTGCAACTGCCCGAGTGTATCTGGGCGGACGAAATGTCCTGACCGCCAATGTACAAGTGTTAGCCTCCCGCCCCAACAACCTTGCAGTCAAATGGCTCGGCGTGACCATTCGTCCCAGGAAGGGCATAATATTCATCGACCCAGCTCAATTCGTGTCTGAGAATTACACGCTTTCTGTCTTAGCCCGACCGAGCACCGCAAGACAGCCATCGGTTACGCCGCGCTTTGAAGATGGGCATAGCAACGATGGGTGGGTGATATCGGCCATCTCCCGTCCCGGAACCGCCTCCCCCCTTCGCTGGAAGCTCTATGTCGATCCGGAGACATGGCTGATTGTGCGAGCTGAGGTGATCACTGCGGATTCTGACACCTGCATCATCAAAGCGAAGTACAGAAACGCCGGATACCGCAGATGGGAACCGCTCTTCGTTCATGCTGAAGGGAAGATGGTTCTGGAGGAGTTCCTTCCGGACGTCCTTGTAGGCTTGATCATGGGACAGGCGGCCCGGGAGAAGTCGGCCTATGTTGACCTCGATTTCTCTGATGGACGATCGAAAAAAGCGTAGCTGTCATTGCAAGCTACGCTTGAAACACGATCACAGCAGGTCGCGCACACCCCACAGAGCCCGAGTCAGTCACCGACCGGGCCCCGCCCTTTCTTTCTGGCGACATCGGGGCATTGCTTAGAGAACCGACTCTTTCAACTCTTTTCCCGCTCTAAACACCGGGACATTCCTGGCCGGAATTCGTATCTCCTCCATGGTCTTGGGATTCCTTCCTACCCTTGCCTCTCTCTTCTTCACCTCGAAGCTGCCGAAGCCGACGAGTTGCACCTTCTCTCCCGCCTTCAGCTGCTCCTTTATGGTTTCAAGGATCGCGTCTACTGTTCTTGCAGTGTCCTTCTTTGTCATTCCTGTCTTGACGGCAACCGAATCCACAAGATCTGACTTGGTCATGTCCTCAGCCCCCTTCCATCAGTATGTTTTCCCGCGACGTAAGCCTTTATTACTTCCGCCTCAAGGGCTTTCGAAAATGGCCATATCAAACAGGACCGGGCGATGCGGTCAGATACACCGCCGTGCCATCTACGGCTCCAGACGTAGCTAAAGCAGCTGGCAGCTAGAGTACTATGCAGATCAGACCTCCGCTGCCTTCGTTGACGATCTTCTGTAATGTCTCTTGAAGTTTCTCCTGAGCGTGAATGGGCATGTGTGCCAGTTTGGCCTCGATGCCTTCGCGTATCAAGTCTTGCATCGACCTTCCGAGGAACTCGGTCTCCCATATCTTCGACGGGTTCTCCGCGAAATCTTCGGCTATCTGCTCCGCAAATTCCTCGCTTTGTTTTTCAGTCCCCATGAGCGGGGTGACTTCCGTCCTTATGTCGGCCCTTATCATATGGATCGAGGGCGCCATCGCCTTAAGCCTGACCCCACACCGATTACCCTGCCTGATTATGTCGGGCTCTTCAAAGTAGATCTCGTCCAGAAATGGCGCAACTATACCGTATCCTGTCGTTCTGACCTGTTCAAGCGCCACAGCAACCTTATCGTATTCTCGCTTTGCATGTGTCAAGTCGCGCATCATCCTGATGACGTCGGAATCTCCGGCCACCTCCAGTCCGCTCATCTCGGATATCACAGCGTAGAAAAGCGACTTGGGGGCAGCAACTTCGATCCATACCCTACCGGTGCCCATGTCAAGAAGGGTCACCGTCGCTGACTCGGCATTCTTAGCCGTTCCGAGAATCCGCACTGCCTCAGAAACATCTCGCACTTTATCAATTGCGCTGACCGCCTCATGTACTATGGAGACGAATCCCGTGCGAACAGGGTGCGAATCCTCCAGCTCCACCACCCATTCAGGCATCTTTACACTGATCTCGCGAATCGGAAACTCATACAGCACACCGCCGAGCACCTGCATGATGTCGGCCGTAGACATGTTGAGACAATCAACGGGTATGACCGGCACGTCGTAACTTCTCGCCAAAGCCTCGCCAAGGGTACGTGTGGATTCCGCTTCAGGATGCGTAGAGTTCAAGACAACTATAAACGGCTTTCCCAGCTCCTTCAGTTCCGCTATAACTCTTCTCTCAGCATCGATGTATGCTTCCCTTCCGATCTCAGTAATCGAACCGTCTGTTATGACCACCAACCCGATAGTAGAGTGTTCCTGAATCACCTTCTCCGTGCCAATTTCAGCTGCTCTTTGAAAAGGGATCTCCTCTTCGTACCAGGGGGTCCGTACCATTCTGGGAGCGTCAGCCTCTTCATACCCCAGCGCCCCAGGAACCGTGTAACCTACGCAGTCCACCATTCTGACAGCCACTTTGATGTTCTCCCCCAGCGTGATCTCTACCGCCTCGCCCGGGACGAACTTGGGCTCAGTCGTCATGATGGTCTTTCCGGCGCCGCTCTGGGGCAGCTCATCGCGGGTCCGCTCCTTTTCGTAGGCGTCCTTCATGTTCGGCAGAACGATGAGGTCCATGAACCTCGATATGAAGGTAGATTTGCCCGTCCTCACCGGACCGACGACACCTATGTACACGTCTCCCCCCGTGCGTTCCGCAATGTGCCGGAAGATATCGAACTTCTCCATCCATTCGCCCTCCCTCGCATCGAGTCCGGGTGGAGGCGGCCTCACACCCCTGCAGGATGCACGTGGGTTGTACCTGCTCTCAGACGCTACATCTATATGAGACTTGGGGGGAATTATGCCGGATTCAGATGAGCAAAGGAAGGAGATCAACCATGGCAACAAGATCGAGTTCATTGTGGTCGAGCACGGGGATGATCTTCTCCGCATCTCCCGTCCTGACCCAGTCATTGTAGAGCCCGGGAATGAGCGAACCGGGGATGTCTCCGTCCCTTGGGACATCGAGGACCATGGTCTGTATTGTGGAGAGTCGACAATTGGGCAAGGAAAAGGAGTATTTGCGTCTGGCCGGGGGACAAAGATCAACGATGGCAGCATGCGGGTTGTCTTCCCGTCCATAGTAAGCCAGGCGCCTCAGAAGAAACGGCATATCGAAGCTCTTGCCATTATAGGTTACAACCGCCCGCGCGTCGGCGAGCCGCGCGAGCGTCTCCTCGATAACTGCAGGCTCCTCTTCATATTCTCTGGCGAAGAGTTGGTGCAGGATGAGGCCTCGTTCCGACGGAATGATCATGCCCACCATGAACAGTGCCGAAGTACTGGAAAGCCCGGTTGTTTCGATGTCGAGGAAAACAACTTCTTCGGGGGCGCAAAAGGCCAAAATATCCAGGCCAGGCACCCCGTAGCGCAAAAGCTCCCATCCATCAGCGCGCTCGAGAGCCTCCACGATAGGACGGGCTCCCTGGCCCCATTTTTCATGGGAAAGCAGATCGAAAAGGGTCGCATAGCCCTCTTCCTTAAGCCCAGCCTCCCTCACCGGACCGATCCCGTAAACCAGCTGCAGATTCCGGGCAATGCGGGAGACAGCCTCCTCGGGCTCGGGAATGACCCCCACGAACTGGCTAGCCATGTCTTTCTCTATTGCAATGCATGTGCCTGACGAATTACTTACCACGGCGCCACGGGGAAAAGAGTGCAAGGCCGAACCACTCCTCAAAGTGTGTATCTAACCCTGAAAAGAATATTTGCCTGCCCGCCTGCGGGAACATTGACACTGAACTGCGCCCGCCCCGAGACGATCGGAGGAGTTGGAATATTGCTTTGAAGAATAGTCCACTGCCCCGGAAACTCCTCCACGTTGATGACGGTGACACTCGCCGTTCCGGCGTTCGCTATCCTCACCTGGTAGGCCTCCTCCCAACTGCTCGTGCCCACCTTGCGCTGATCTGTGCGAGTCCGTTCCGCAGTAAGCAAAACAGCAGGCCCCACCTTCGCGATGAGTGTTGTTCCGCTCTGGCACGGGGAAACAAGGTCTTCGCCGAGGAAAAATGTCGTCCCATCCGCAGATAGGCTGAAGACGGATATGCGTCCCCCGGGAAGAGGGTACGCCAACCCGGTCTCCTTGGACGCCGAAAACTCCAAGCCGAGCATGACGGGGCGCTCGCCCTTTCCTTGTGACGAAGAATCGAGTATCGCCATCGGTCCCCAATCAACTACATAAACAAGGCGCGCGGGCACTGCCGCTCCGCCGGCGAACCTGATATTCCGCTGCGAACCCGCTGGAATCATCTCAGGAGAGTCTATTGTCGCAACCGTCTTCCCCAGGGCAGAATCCCCCTTGAAGCCCGGCTTTGACCCGAGAGGATTAGTGGATCCACCCATCAAGACTATCCTAGCCGGTGCGAGATCACAGTCTGTCTCGTTATGTATCGAATACCACCCCCAGATCCCAGCAGCGTCCTTAGTAGGCTCCAGCACCGCGTTGTAGGATGCGCTCCATGTGAGCCCTGACAGCGGGTAGGCCACCCTGAAGACTGCATGGGACGCGGTTTCAGCCTTCACACTGAAGATTAGCTCCCCGGCAGCCCTGTTTGTTGCCGCAGATACTACAGTAAATGGGACGGTACCCGAAATGATCTCGGCAGCGCCGCACTGTATTGTGTCGGAAACGCCAGCAACTCTTACCTTGTTCATGCCCGCAACGAGATCCACTTCAACAACATGCGTAGCCACTGCAAGACCAGATTCTTGTATTACAAGGCAATCGAGGGTTGCACCATCGTTATTCCCCAGAGCCCGATCGGCACTTGGGAGCTCAAGTAGGCTGCGTACCGTCTCGGCTGCCCAAACGGCATCTGCGCCATGCGGCGCTGCCAGTGAAACCGCCATAATGCAAAGAAAGGCGATAGCGCAAAGGCTCGTGCGCGACTTTTTCGCAGGCAACATGGGACAATCAACCTCCAATACTCAATTGGCAACACGTGCACAGGCTATTATCGTCTACTCCCTACTTCTCGCTTTCTCCTTCACATCCTGCGCGAACTTGAGCATGGCAAATTCGACCTGATGCCTGATGAGTCCGCCCTGCAAGTATGCGTCGTAAGGCGGCCGAAGCGGCGCATCTGCGGAAAGTTCAATTGACGATCCCTGGACAAAAGCGCCTGCGGCCATTATGACTTCATCTGCGTATCCCGGCATCGGCGCTGCTATGGGACGAACAGCTGCATCAACCGGAGACGCCGATTGGACTGCTTGGCAGAATGAGGAGACCACGTCTGCCGATCCAAGCCTTACGGCAAGTACTATGTCGTGACGTGCCTGGCCCGGACAGGGTGAAACCTCATATCCCAGCTTACTTAGGAAGGCCGCCGCGAAGATGGAGCCGGCGACCGCTTCGCCCACAATCAGTGGAGACATGAAGAGACCCTGAGCCAGCTGACGCGTATATCCGAGGCTCGGGCCGCATTCAGAGCCTAGTCCGGGGGCTGTTAGCCTTTCCGCCGCCATCTCCACTATATCGGCGCGTCCTGCAATATATCCTCCGCACGGAGCAATGCCTCCGCCAGGGTTCTTTATGAGCGAACCAGCCGCCACATCAGCGCCGACAGCGGTGGGCTCCCGAGTTTCCACGAACTCGCCGTAGCAATTGTCGACAAAGACTATAGCCTCAGGGTTAGCCTCCTTGACGCATCTAGCGATTCTGCCAATCTCATCAATGCCAAGGGACCTTCGCCACGAGTATCCTGGAGACCTTTGCACCATCACCATCCTGGCGCCCCTTGAAGCGCTCGCAATTTGCTCGAAGTCAGGCCCACCATCGGCGGCAGGTTGCACCTCAAGGTAATCTATGCCGTATTCTGCCAAAGATCCGCGCACCGGCCTGTCCCGTCCGATCATGGTGACCATTGTGTCATAAGGCGTTCCAAAGGCCGACACCAGAAGATCCCCGGGGCGGAGCACACCGAAGATGACTGCTGCCAACGCATGGGTTCCCGAAACAATCTGTATTCGCACCAATGCCGACTCGGCGCCGAATACGTGTGCGAATGCCTCTTCAAGGCAGTCACGCCCGATGTCGTCATAGCCATACCCTGTCGTGCCCCCAAAATGATAGTCGCTCAGGCCTGCCTTGGCTAAGGCTTCAAGCACCCGAGCGGTATTAATTCTGCATATCGAATTTACTGTCGCTATCTCGTCCGATATTTCTTCGTGTACGCAGGAAGCCAATTCCATGATATCGTCATCGACCCCGAGAATTTGGGCCACTTCACTTCGATCCAACAGAAAATCCCACTCCTTTGAGCCAGCTCTCAATAGACGCTGCGATTTCATCTGCAATATCTTCAGGCCCTCTGCCACACTCCACATCGATCCAACGTATGTTGGGATTCCTGCGGAACCATGTCATCTGCCTCTTCGCATATTTCCTCGTTTCCCGCTTCAATGTGTCGATCGCCTCTTCGAGGCTCTCCTCCCCGGCAAGGTACAAGGCAAACTCCTTGTATCCTATAGCCTGCACTGCAGTGTATCTCGGATCATAGCCGTGTTCCATCAGCGAGCGGACCTCGTCGATCAGGCCCTGCTCGACCATAATGTCCACACGGTCGTCTATCCGCTTGTTTAGCGCCTGGCGCGCCATGCGCAGTCCGTAGATGACCGTGTCAAACTCGCTCTCTCCTTCGTGTTTGCGTTGGAGCTCGGATATGGCCATCCCGGTCACTTCGTAAACTTCCAACGCCCTCACTATTCGCCTCAGGTCATTGGGGTGTATTCGCTCTGCCGCAACAGGGTCCACCTCGGCAAGACGAACGTGCAACGCAGGGCTCCCTGTCACTTCAGCCTCTCCCTCAAGACGGCGGCGTATGTCGGAATTTCGCCCTTCATCGGGGAATAGGAAACCGCGGACAACCGCGTCCACATATAACCCGGTCCCACCCACCATGATTGGCAGTCTCCCTCGAGCCGCTATGTCGCGTATGGCTTCCCTGGCCATCTCCTGATACCGGGCTACACAGAAGATCTCGTCGGGGTCAGCGACATCTATAAGGTGATGGGGGATCTCCGCCCGCTCCGCTTGGGAAGGCTTAGCTGTGCCAATATCCATACCCCGGTAGACCTGCATGGAATCGGCTGACACTATCTCCCCCCCAAGCTTGCGCGCAAGCTCCATGCCAACTGCGGACTTGCCGACAGCGGTGGGGCCGACTATGACGAGAAGCGGCGGCCTTCTTTGAAAGTCACGTTCACCCGGATGCCCAGCCCCATTTCCCACTCGGCCTATACCATCCCCGACGCTCTCTCCCCGAGGCGCCTCCCTTACCCGGTCAATCCCATCGCTCTCCTTCAACGAATATCACCCCGTATTCCTGCCGACTCTTCTTTGCCCCGATCTTATGGCCCACGCCCAGCTTGTCAAGTTCATCCCCGTCCGCCCTGTCCTTGACGACGACACGTCTGCGTGCCACCCTGCAGGCCTCCGAAAGCGCTTCCACGGAAAGTGGCGTGTGGCATGCCCAGGGCCGTATGGGGGCAATACCTGCGGATGACGTCACTGGCTCCCTAAACATGGGATCGAAGGAGACTACATCAAAGCTCTTGTCTGCACATGACCTGAGATAGTCCAGATGATCTGAGGCGACCACCTCTATGTGCCTCATTGCATCTAGGACGTCTGGATCCGCCTCGGTATAGCTCGTGAGCCCCTCACGGGTGATAATGGAAAGAACCGGACTGACCTCCACTCCCACAACCCGTCCACGGCTTCCCACAACCCATGAAGAGACTATAGCGTCTGACGCCAAGCCGATCGTGCAGTCGAGCACGTGATCGCCAGAGGATATTCCCATGGCCTCAACCATCTGGTCTACTCCACCTTGCTTCAGTCGACGAATCCTCGACAAGGCCATTCCGGGATGGAAGAACAACTCCGCACTGCGCCTGCCCGCATCCGCCAACCTCACAACGCTTATCCTGTCCGCCTCAACAACCATGAACGCTTCCAGCTCGCCACGACCATCCTCGCTGTAAGCGTCCGCAAGAGATTGCAACGATCTCCCTGCCCTCGTTATGAAAGGCGCACCAAGCTCGTGTGCAAGTCTTATTCCAAGATCAACCTGATGGCGTCCGCCCCGCGCGGATGTAGTTACGGCAATACGGCCAACGTCCTTCATCAAATGTCACGCTACAAAGACCCCCTCCCTCAGATATGGGGGGAAGTAGCGTTTTCCCTCCTTTCATACAGCATTGGCCGATGCCGAGATCCTTGTGCCGAATGTCACAATAGCCTGTGATACGTCTTGCGAAAACAAAGCACATATACTCAACCTTGTCAAATAGCTGAAACCCATGGACACGCTAGGTGCCCTATTGGCCCTCCAAACACCCTTCTCGAGATCTAGCATACTTTAGGTGTGACGTACCCATAGGCCTCGTAAACGTGAGGTGTTCTATTCACCACTTTTGCCTAACCATCAGCCACAGTGCACCAATCAGTAATCCCCTGCCTTTCAGCGTGGGGCGGTTTACTTGCGCCCAAAACTCCTTGCCAACGCATCCCCCGGCACTAGCACGACCACGGGCCGTCCATGCGGACACCGATAGGGATCCTCAGATTCGAACAACCTCTCCACAAGAGACTTCATTTCAGCAATAGTGAGAGAATCGCCTGCCTTCACCGCTCCGCGGCATGCAAGCGACACCGCGATATGATCTGCCAGCAATCCGGGATCAGACCCTGAAGGCGCCGAGACAATCCCTTCGATGGCGGCCATGAGCGACTCTGCCGGCGGCACCCCGGCGCTCTGAGAGGGGACTCCTCTGATCACGACAGAGGTCGCACCGAACAGGTCTAGATCATAACCCATTCTCGACAGAACGTCTCCGTGTTTGGCCACGATCTCCACGTCCGACGCGCCTATCTCTGCGATCTCAGGTGTCAGAAGGAGCTGGACAGAGGGCTTCTCCTTCGCGAATTCCTCCCGGTATTTGTCCACCAAAATACGTTCGTGTGCGACATGCTGATCTATTATGACCAAGCCTTCGGCACCTTGCGCAAGAATATACGTATCATCCAGCTGTCCAATAACCTCAGGGACCGCGCCTGCAAGGCCTGATCTTGCCGGAGCCAGCCCAAGAGCAACGCCTGGTCCGGACGCAGGCCTCACCTCACGGAACGCGCTCTCCCGATCCCATGACGAGATGGCAAGATGTTGAGGCTCACCTCCATACGAGGCGCCCGGCCCCCGCCATTGCCTAGATACTGCACCCGTCTGGCCCCATCCTGCTGTGGGCTGAACAGGCTCCAGGTCTGGGACGGCATCGACTGAACGCAGCACAAAGGCTAAGGCTCCGCAGACAGCGGAGAATACATCGGAGTTCGACGCGAATCTCACTTCACTCTTGGCTGGGTGAACGTTGACGTCGATCTGAGACGGATCAATCTCGATCGAAAGAATTACCGGAGGTCTGATGCCTACGGGAACAGTCTTGTCGTAGGCCTTGTCTATGGCAGACCAGACTGTCGTGGATACGACCGGACGACCGTTTACAAATATGTATTGCGAGTCGCGGCGTTTGCCCTTGGCGTGCTGAGGCAAAGAGATGAGGCCTTTTACGAAGATCCCGTGGGAGGAACTCTTTACCGGAATCATCTCGCGAGCTACCTCCAGCCCGAGGACCGCGGCAGCCGCCTCCTCAATCGATCCGCCTTGCGGAGTGACAAGCGCCGTGCGCCCGTCCACCTTGAGGCTAAATCCGATTTCAGGATGGGCCAGGGCCAGGCTGCCCACGGTGCCTATGATCCTCCTGTTCTCCGTAGAGACGGAACGCAAATACTTGAGCCTTGCAGGCGTGTTAAAGAAGAGATCCCGAACGGCAATGCTTGTACCACAGGGTGCCCCGATAGCTGTAGGCTCCCCCACTCGTCCCCCTTCCGCCACTACCACCGTCCCTTCACCGCTTCCGCGCTCACAGGTGACAAGCCTCACTCTGGCAACTGAAGCGATGCTCGGGAGAGCCTCGCCCCTGAAGCCGAGGCTTTCTATGGAAAAGAGGTCTTCCGCCCGGGCAATCTTGCTGGTGGCATGGCGTTCAAAGGCCCGCGCCGCATCTTCTCGCCCCATGCCGCAACCGTCGTCTGTAACCATGACAAGCTCCAGACCGCCTCCTAGCGTCTCTATGCTTATGGTGTTAGCCCCGGCGTCTATGGAGTTTTCTACAAGCTCCTTCACAACCGACGCGGGCCTTTCAACAACTTCGCCTGCGGCTATCTTATTGGCGACTTCAGGGGCAAGCCTGATTATACGCATCCAGTTCACTCCTTCATCCTGGCCAGATCCTTCAGCTCGTACACAAGGTCTAAGGCTTGTCTGGGAGTCAAGTTGTCTGCGTCGACCCCCTCCAGCCTTCCCAGAACTCGTTGAGCCGTCTGTGCCAGAGAAACGTCCTCTGCAATCACCTCAGCAGCGCTCCCACGAACTGGCTCTTCGTCTGCCCAGCCAAACAAGGTCATCTGATGTCCTTCCGAAGGCGAAGCAGCTTCCAAGCCTTTTAGTATTTGCTGAGCTCGCCTTATTACCTCCCCAGGCAAACCCGCCATTTTCGCAACGTGCAAACCGTAGCTCTTATCGACGCTTCCACGAGCCAACCTGTAAAGGAACGTAAGTTCGCCCCCGCGCTCAACTGCCCCTACATGGTAGTTGCGAGCATAGGGCAGTCTCTCCTCCAATACGGCCAATTCGTGGTAGTGCGTGGTGAAAAGTGCCCGTGCCCCCACGTGATCATGCACCCATTCCGCAACAGCCCAGGCGAGGGCCATGCCGTCGTAAGTGCTTGTCCCGCGGCCTAGCTCATCCACGAGAATGAGGCTTCGATCCGTGGCGTTATTCAGAATGTTCGCGATCTCCAGTAACTCAACCATGAAACTGCTCTTGCCCGCACTTATGTCGTCATACGACCCTGTGCGGTAATATATGGCGTCGCATATCCCGATCTCAGCATCAGCCGCCGGCACGAAGGACCCTACTTGCGCCATGACGGTTATCAGCCCGATCGTGGCAAGCACCGTACTTTTTCCGGCCATGTTGGGACCTGTTATGATCAGCAACCTTCCACCATTGCACGAAGCCTCTATGTCGTTGGGCACGTATCTAGCCGATCCCAACATCTCTTCGAGCACGGGGTGTCTCGCCTCGCGTATCACCGTGGCTTTCCCGGTGTTGATTTGAGGCCTTACGTAACCTCGGTTCCGCGCATCCTCCGCAAATGAAGCCAACACATCTAGTTCCGCCACTGCCTGCGCCGTTGCGAGTATCCTCGGGAGGTAAGCGCTGATATCGTCCCTGACCTGCTCGAATATCGCAGCCTCGAGCCTGATAAGCCTCTCCTCTGCACCGAGGATCTTCGATTCCAGCTCCTTCAGCTCCGGCGTAATGTATCGCTCGGAGTTGGCCAGCGTTTGCTTGCGAGTGTAATCATCCGGCACCAGGTGGCTGTTTGCGTGAGTGACCTCGATGTAGTATCCAAACACCTGGTTGAAGCCGACTTTGAGCGACTTTATGCCAGTGCGTTCCCGCTCACGGGCTTCAAGCCTTATGAGCCATTCCTTCCCTTCCGTGGAGGCACGCCTGAGCTCATCTACCTCCTCGCTGTAGCCTTCACAGATCACTCCGCCCTCGTTAGCGCTTGCCTTCGCGTCAAGCTTGATAGATGCCCTTATACGTTCCGTTGCTTCAGGAACCGGATCAAGCGCCCCCGCTAGGTCAATTATCCTGGAAGACTTCGCCTCACCAAGAACAGCGGCCAGGTCATCCACGGCCTCAAGAGACGAGGCCAGCGCCAAAAGATCCCGGGGCCCAGCCGTCCTATACCCTATCCGCCCGCATGTGCGCTCCAGATCGTACATGCGATCCAATGTCTTGCGAACATCTGCCCTGAGAAACAAATCACCTGCGAGCTCTTCCACAGCATCCAACCGGCTCTCGATTTCAGCCGCCGACACAGCAGGGCGTTCGAACCACGACCTGATGAGACGCCCACCCATAGGCGTCACAGTGCTATCGAGGACGGAAAGAAGACCCCTTTCGCGGTGGAATATCTCCAACGCGCGCCGGGTCGGCGTATCCATCCTCATGAATTCGCCCAGATGGTAAACGCGCATCCTTGAAATCTGCGGCACGCTGGTCATCTGCGTCTCCTGCAAGTAGGATACGAGGGCGCCGGCGGCCCTGACAGCAAGATCCATTCCTGCTGCGCCGTAACCTTCGAGAGAGGTCACCCCAAACTGGGACATTAGCGTCTCCTCAGCCCTCCCACGTTCGAAATCCATTGGCTGCCTGGGATAGGCGACAAAACTACCCTCAACCGGGCAACCGCCCCCCTTATCATCCTCATCAAAACGAGGGCCAGACGAACCTTGAAGCCCACGTGAATCACCAGGATAGATACATTCGGCAGGAGCTATCCTGTCGATTTCCTCTGAAATCAATGCAAACGCATCATCACCGTCTGCCTGCGTAGCCGCGAGCTCACCAGTGGACGCATCGCACGAAGCGAGCCCCACGCCTGACTCGGTCGCAACAACGGCGATGAGAAAATTGTTGCGGCCGGGGTCCACTTGGTCCGCAAGCGTCCCTGGAGTCACGACCCGCACTATGTCCCTGCGCACCAACCCCTTGGCAGTGCGCGGGTCTTCCACCTGGTCCGCAATGGCTACCTTGTGCCCATTCTGTACCAGCGTGGCAATGTACTGATCAACAGCATGATGCGGAACCCCGCACATGGGCATCTTATTGCCCGAGCCGACCTCGCGTGAGGTCAACATTATCCCCAATATTCTGCTGGCGATCTCCGCATCTTCCATGAACATCTCGTAGAAATCGCCCAGCCTGAACATGAGAATGGCATCCGGACATCTCTTCTTCAACTCTCGGTATTGGCGGATCATGGGAGTCGGCCTAGACATCGTTGCAGTCACACCTTCCATCCGTAGCAAAGCCTGAGGAACTCGCTGTTCGGCCTTGCATCTCCTCTCCGGCAGCCTCGTGCCCATCACAGGTTAGCGCACCCCGATACCCACTACGACCCTCAATTTCCTCGCCGTACAGCGTCCAAGTGCGCGTTTGTGAAACGCGCAGCATGACAATGTCGCCAGGATTGTGAGCTTTCTCAGAAGTCCAATGGATCATCTTGTTCGTTCTTGTTCTCCCTGAAAGGACCGACGGGTCGCGTTCGGACGGCCCTTCCACCATTACCTCGACTATCGATCCACACAGCTCGTCATTGACCTCGCTAGCTATCGAGTTTACGAGGTCTATCAGGCGATAGACGCGGTCATGCTTCACTTCATCTTCAATCTGGTCTGGCATTCGAGCCGCAACCGTCCCTGGCCTGGGAGAATAGATGAACGTAAATGCCGCATCGAATCTCGCTTGCCTCACCACATCCATCGTAGCCTGGAAATCTTCCTCCGTCTCTCCCGGAAAACCAACCATTATGTCTGTCGTTATGGATGCCCCGGGAACAGCTTCTCTTATCCGATCCAAAAGCGCCAGATACCTCTCGGCAGTATATCCTCTGTGCATCATCTCAAGCACTCTATCGCTCCCTGCCTGCAGAGGTAAGTGAAAATGTTCGCACACCTTCTCCGATGAGGCAACAGCCTCTATCATCTTGTCAGAAAAGTCCCTAGGGTGTGATGTGGTAAACCTGATGCGTCTAATGCCATCCACCAAGTTGACTTCGTGTAGAAGGTCAGCGAAATCAGGCGATGACCCCGACGGAAGCGGCGGCAGGCCACGACCGTAAGAGTTGACATTCTGACCCAATAGCGTCACCTCGACGCACCCGCTCCCCGCTAGATCGCAGACCTCAGCTACTACATCTTCCATGCGGCGGCTACGCTCTCTTCCCCTCACATACGGCACAATGCAGTATGTACAGAAGTTGTCGCAGCCGTACGTGATATTGACGAAGGCTTTGTGGCCATAGGCCCGCACAGCAGGAAGACCTTCAACTACTTCATCAGGCTCGTCCCACACCTCCACAACCCGCTCGCCGGCGAAGACGCGCTCGAGAAGCTCAGGCAGCCTGTGGATATTATGAGTGCCAAACACCAGGTTAACCCAGGGCATTCGAGCGCGCACTATCTCCCTGAGATCGCTTCTTTGGGCCATGCATCCGCACATGCCAACCACGAGATTAGGGTTGCCTTCTTTCAAGCGCTTCATCTCTCCCAAATTGCCAAAAGCGCGGTTCTCAGCATTCTCCCTAACACAGCAGGTGACGAATATTACAATGTCGGCGTCCTCAACTCTAGAAGACTCTTCGAAGCCGAGGCTTGACAGGATGCCCATAATCGTCTCAGAGTCGCGTTCATTCATCTGACACCCAAAAGTTACCACCTTGGCTGATCTACGTCTGACTTCCATACCGCCGCCTCCATAAAAAGCTATGTAGATTTTCTAGTCTCTCACAATCATGTCCAGAAGAGAAGCGTAGTCAGGCACGCTTTCCTTTGCAGCGCCAGGCAATTGGACGCCCTCTTCTACAGCCCGGCGAATCTTGTCGGATCCGGCTATGTCGCCAAAGAGGATGCCGCCTACAACCTTGTCACCTAACAGCACGAGTTTGCGGTACACTCGGCTATCGTAATCGACATCTACTATGGACGTTACGTCGGGACCATCCTGCACATCGCCAACGGAAAAGAGCCTTGTTCCCATCACCATCAGCGTATATGAAGGCGGAACCGCCACATACTCTTCTTGGCCACCCGCGGCATTGACGCCAGCTACCTTGCCCTGCGCTACCGCCACCGGCATGATTCCTCCTACAGAGCCTTCGAATTCAGCAACATCGCCGGCAGCGTATATCCACGGCGTCGATGTACGCATCAATTTGTCGACCTCTACCCCGCGATTGATCTTGAGGCCAGCGGAACGAGGAACATCGAGATTCGGCCTTACGCCTGTGGAGAACAAAATTACTTCTCCGGGAATCTCCTCGCCTCCTGCAAGGCGGATCCCGCCCGGAAACAGAGCCTCGCTAAAAGCCGATAGATGAAGGACAATTCCGGCGGATTCCACGATCTCCGCCAGCATCCGTGATGCATTTTGATCAAGCATCTTCGAGAGCAAACGAGAGCCATGCTCCAACAGATGAACCTCGAGATCGCGCTTGGCCAGGGCCCACGCAGCCTCAAGCCCCAGGGGACCTGCGCCCACGACGCAAACTGTCTTGGCGGTCTCACAGGCTGAGGAGATGGCCCGCGCATCATCGACGGTACGTAAGGAGAACACATTCTCCCTATCAAGCCCCGAAAGCGGGGGCACGAACGGACTGCTTCCACAGGCCAGTATCACAGAGGAAGCGGAAAGCTCGCTGCCATTATCCAGCGACACGGTTTTGCGATCAACATCGATCGCCTTCGCTGTCTGACCCAGCAATACCTGGGCATTGCGCTCCTCATACCATTGCGGCTTCTTAATTGCCAAGCTTTCAGAGGACACTTCTTCACCAAGAAGATGTGAAAGCCGAGGACGATAATAAGCGTAGTATGGTTCCTGAGACAATATTGTAACCGGCACGTCCACATCCTGCGACCTTATCCCTTCCAACGCATTGACCGCAGCAGGCCCCAATCCTACTATGACAATTCCAGGCCCCAATGATGCACCCATGTTGCCTCGCCCCCTTTGTATTTCAGCATTACGAATATTATATCATCGGCCTTTCAGAAGCTGAAACGCAAAGAAGGCAACATCCCGCTTAGGTTTCGCA
>DUWJ01000308.1 GCA_012842765.1 Bacillota bacterium
CCAGTCATTGTAGCCAGGCTCATTCCCTCGAACTCGAACGGACCGACGGGAACGACTACTTTGGATATGCCAAATACCAGCACAGCTGCGGCGATTATCCGGTTCCTTGTAGAGTTCATGTCGGCTCCGGAGAACATGGTGGAGATTCCCACAGACGCGATCATCCCGAACAACAGAATGCTTATGCCGCCCATCACTGGCTCGGGTATGGACTGAATGATCCCTCCGAGCTTGCCGCAGAAGGCGATGATGATGGCGAAGACGGCTGCGCCTCGAAGTATCTGGGGATCGTACACCCCAGTAAGGCTCAGAGTGGCAGTGTTCTCGCTGTATGTCGTGTTCGCCGGTCCGCCAAGAGCACCGGCGAGCATGGTTGCAAGACCGTCGCCGAGAATGGTTCGCCATAGGCCGGGTTCTTTGACGAAGTCTTTGCCTACAACTGCACCGTTAGCGTTTATGTCGCCCCAGTGTTCGATGAGGGTTACGATCGCCACAGGTGCAATGATTGCAATGGCTTCCCAGCTAAACTTCGGGAATGTGAGCTCGGGCACGCCAAACCATGCTGCATCGGCGATCGGGGCGAAGTCGACTATTCCTGCGATGAGCGAGATGACGTAGCCTGACACGACCGCAATAAGTATCGGAAGCATCTGCATGAATCCCTTGAATGCAAGGGTCGAGATGGCCGCGATTGCAAATACCGCCAGAGCGATGGGCCAATTTGAGCTGGCCATTTGGATTGCTGTAGGGGCCAGTGTCAGCCCGATCACGGTGATGACGCTTCCAGTGACTACAGGGGGGAACAGGAACTTGAAGAAATCATATCCTATCAGTTTCACGAGGATCGCGACGAGCACGTACACGCCGCCGGCGACCACGATGCCGCCCATTGCGTAGGCCATGCCGAATTTCTCCGCTACAGTCTGGATGACTACGATGAATGCGAAGGAAGACCCGAGGAAGATGGGGATTTGGCCACCTGTGATCAGGTGAAACAGGAGAGTTCCGAGTCCCGCGGTGAGCAGGGCGGTGCTGGGGTTGATCCCGGTCAGATACGGAACTAGGACGGTTGCTCCGAACATTGCGATAGTGTGTTGCAGTGAGAGTACTACTTTTTTGCCGGTATTCACTTGTTTGCCTCCTCAAATCGAGTCTCTCCGGACTCGTTTATTTGGTGAGAAATATGCTTACACAACTGTAGCACAAAGGCATGCCCGCAGCAAGCGACATGATGTGGAAATCGATAAAGTTATCGAGCTAATCGCAGATCTCCAAGAAGGTGTGTTGCTTCAGTTTCTGCTGCCCGATGGCGTCGCGCTCAAGTGCCTTATCCTCTCCATTTCGCCCCCTCGTCCATCATTATAAGGAAGCTGCGAACAGGCACATAATTGGCTATGGAATTGCCTGAGCCGAGAGCCCAACCTCTGGGCATGCACCTGTCTATCGTGGTTCGCACGTAGCTTCTGAGGTCTGCTTCGTCCAAACGGCACAGTTTGTCAATGTCTATTCCCCCGAGGACCCCCACCCGGTGCCCATACTCGTCCTTGAAGTCGGCAACAGGCATGATTTCGTCTTGGAAGGAGTGTATTGCATCTATACCTACATCGTCGATGAGGTCGTCTATCACGTTCTGCAAGTTTCCGCAGGAATGGAGCCAGTATACCTGCCCGCGTTCGTGGGCCAGCTCGGCATAGCGCTTGTGCCAGGGGAAGACGAGCTTGCGCAGATGTGTGGGGGAGAGGAATGTCGAGGTCTTAAACCCCAGGTCATCTCCTTGGAAGATGCCAGCCACATTGTCTATTGTGACTGCGTTGCGGTAGAAATCGAACAGCATTTGTCCGACACGAAGAAACACGGCTTCTACGAGCTCCGGATCTTCATACAGCATCATGCTCATGCCTTCGAATCCCAGCATGTATTCTGACGATATCTCGAATACACCGCTCGAGGGGCAGACTAACATCTTCATCCCTTCGGGCAAGTTTTTTGCAACGAATTCGTAGGCCGAAAAGTCCATGTCCTCCACAGTTTGCCAGGGATACTCCTCAAAGTCGGCCCAGGAGGCTATTTCACCGATTCCCTGTTCGATCCAGCCCCGTTCTCCTCTCGAAAGGGCTGCAGTGTCTTCGGCTATTCGGTGCTTGGCCCGTGGTATCTCTAGGCCGCCAGCGACACGAATGTAGTCATACCCCATCTTATACCAATACTCTATCTGCTGGCGCCAATACTCTTCAAAGTCGTCTTCTGGGGAGGGGACGGGGGTGAGCCCCATGTAGTCCGCGAGGATTGCCTCAACTATCTCGCGGTCGGCGAAGAGTTCAGCATAGTGAACTCGGTTTGCGTCCCGCTTTCCCTCAAGCACTTGTCGGAATCCTTCAAAATCGGGTTTGGGATCGGAAAAGGGCACTGCAAATTGGTGGGTCATGTTCGTATCCCTCCTCAGACGAAATGGGCAGATGGGCCCGCCCTCTGGCGTCTGTCTGGATCTGGCGCCGGGCGGGCCCCGTCAGCTCATATTGAATCATGTCTCTAGCAACCAGTTGCTTTATACTGCATCTTGCGGCGCGTGGCCGCCGACTTTTACTCCTACTTGAGCTCGGCTATGTTCTGCTCGATGATCTTTACTGCATCAGCAAGGGCTGCCTCTACACTCTTGTCTCCGCGCAGGGCGATCTCGATTGCGTTGTTCATCGGTACCCATACAGGATTCATTTCCGGTATGTCCGGCAGGATCGATCCGAAGTTCGCCTGCGCGCCATAGCCTGCGACTTCAGGCATCACCTTGACATCGGGCATTTCGAGAACGTCGAGTCGCGGAGGGATGCCCTCGGCGGCCTTGAAGGACTTGTACATTGCGTCCTTCGTTGTAAGATAAGCAATGAGCTTCGCAGCCTCTGCTTTGTGCTGGCTGTAGGAGCTCACGTGCCACCACTTGAGGCTCACAAACGGCGCCGGATACGTGCCATTGTCGAGCCTCGGAATGGGCGCCACTCCATAATCGATGCCAGCCTGCTTGATTCCGGGCAGAGCCCAGGAGCCGTCGATGATGGCGGCTGCCTTTCCCTCACTGAACTTGGCAGGAGCAACCACGTGGTCGGTGCCGACAGGGATGAGCC
>DUWJ01000309.1 GCA_012842765.1 Bacillota bacterium
CCCGGCCAGGAACTGAAGATCCCAATTTGCGCGTCTGCAGCCTCACGCGGCACCTCGGGCAGAGCCAACGCCGAACTTCTCCATTGGGATGTGGCGAAGACTATATTTACCGCCCGGGCTACTATCATTGATTGTGCTACAGGGCTCTCGTTTCAGGTACAGAGGCGTGGAGGACATAATCACGCTGACGCTGAACCGTTGACGGCGGCTGATACTGCGATACTGAAGCAGATATACGGCGGAAAATGGAGTTGGTCCAGAAGAGCTGTTATCGTATTAGTCGGGGACAGACGAATTGCCGCTTCGATCAATGGGATGCCGCACGGAGGTTGCCTTATCAAGGACAACAACTTCGATGGCCACTTCTGTGTTCATTTCTTGGGCAGTCGAACCCATGCCAGCGCTTTGCTGGATCCTGATCATCAGAGGATGGTCAATGTTGCGGCCGGTTTGTAGGCCAGAGCCCCTTTATGCTCGCGTCAACTCGTCAGGGGCGTGCCTGCCTAACATGGTGTATGCCATGTTTTCTTTTTCAAAGGTTAGGAGGTCATCGGTGTAATGAAGATCCTGGTAATCAACTGTGGAAGTTCATCATTGAAGTATCAGCTGTTCGACATGGATGAGGAGAAGTGTCTTGCTCGTGGAGGCGTGGAGCGGGTCGGGTCGCCGGATGCGTTCATGACCCATACACGGATCGGACATGACAAGGTAAAGCGTGATGTAGATGCTCCGGATCATGAGCGCGCGTTGAAATACGTATTTGACGCCCTTGTAGATCCGGAGACTGGAGTAATAGGCAGCCTGTCTGATATCTCTGCGATTGGACACAGGGTAGTCCATGGTGGCGAAAGGTTTGCCAGTTCGGTCATGATAGATGAAGAAGTCATGAAAGCTTTGCATGAATGCCAGGACCTGGCACCTCTGCATAATCCGCCTAACATAATGGGAATTGAGGCTTGCCGTAGGCTCATGCCTGATCTGCCAATGGTAGGAGTCTTTGATACTGCCTTCCATCAGACCATGCCGAAAGAGGCCTATATGTATGGCTTACCATATGACATGTATGTGAACCATGGAGTGAGGCGTTACGGTTTCCACGGCACTTCACATAGATACGTCTCACAACGTGCCGCTATCCTCATGAAAAGGCCTATAGAAGAACTCTCCCTGGTGACATGCCATCTTGGGAATGGATCGAGCATAGCAGCGGTGAAACGGGGAAAGTCCATCGATACAAGCATGGGTTTTACTCCCTTGGAAGGGCTGGTCATGGGAACGAGATCTGGCGATCTGGACCCTGCCGTCGTATCTTTCCTCTGTGAGCAACTGGACAAGAGCGCGAGCGAGATAGTGTTGGGGTATCTCAACAAAAACTCAGGAGTGCTGGGCCTTTCGGGAGGGCTATCCAACGATTTCCGGGATCTTGAGAAGGCCGCTGCGGAAGGGCATCAATTGGCCAGACTGGCCCTGGATGTGTTTGCTTATAGGGTGGTAAAATACATTGGAGCTTACGCTGCTGCTATGGGCAGCATTGATGGAATAGTATTCACTGCTGGGGTGGGGGAGAATTCGTCGGACATGCGCAGAAGAATATGTGATCGGCTGCAGCTGTTCGGGATTGAACTGGACGAGAAAAAGAATAGTGCAAGGGGTGTGGAGCAGATCATATCAACGCCCGAGTCTCGCGTGACTGTCATGGCTATACCTACCAACGAGGAGATCATGATCGCGCGCGACACTGCGGAGATCGTTAGCGCGCTGGGAGCTTGATCCCGGCAGGGGTGGTATTGAGGTGCAGATAGATGTTGAGGGGCTCAGGGAGGAAAAGGGGTCCAATATGTCGATTGACATGGCGGAGGATTTCCCTTCGATTGATCTGATTCGCTCGGAGCTCGTGTTTGTTGAACCGGTCAGATTTGTGGGGCAAGCCACTAATACGGGACGCCGAATCGTTGTAACTGGGATAGCATACGGTCGCGCGCGTGCAACGTGTGACAGATGCCTATCGGAATTTGAGTTGCCTTTGGAATCGTCCATTCTGGAGACTTACTACAGATCCGACGAGGCCCCTGATTCCCCCGACGAAGATGAGCGGGAGTATGGGGAGGATAATATTGTCGATATAGCCCCGGCAATCGAGCAAGCCTTCATTCTTTTGCTTCCAATCAGGATAGTGTGTGACGAAGAATGCAAGGGGTTGTGCCCGCAATGTGGCCACAACTTGAACTGGGGCGATTGTTCGTGCCCTCCCGATGAGAGCTGGGGCTTGTTTCAGAGGGCAAAGATTATCCACAAAGAGTGAAAACAACACTTTTTCGTTCTGGATGTGGTAGGGCTTTGATGCTGACACGGTTGGCGATACTCTCCTGCCCTCGAACGGCACGGAGAGTATGGAGACCTGGCGAAGAAAACTTGCCTGCTTCGTCCAAGAGTAGTACAATATCATAGCTTAATCATGATTGAATGGAGGTGGAGAGGTTTCCTCGGGGCGCGCGGTTTGTGCCTCGACGAAACCAAGAATATGCCTGCTGTTCCAAAACAGAAATCCGGCAAGTCGCGCACTCGTAAGCGTCGCGCAAACTGGAAAGCTGAGGCCCCGACCCTCTCCGTTTGCCCACAGTGCAAGAA
>DUWJ01000310.1 GCA_012842765.1 Bacillota bacterium
CAAAATAGTAAAGAGCTTTGCACGTGGCATCGAGACGATCGCCGGCAATGTACATCTCTTTGTCGAACTCGATCTCCACAACCCATTCAGGTTTTCGATACTCCGCTACCTGAAAGCTCCCTTCATGCTGCTCTCCGTCAATAATTGCACATATCCAGTAATGGCCTAATGGCGGTTCAGCTCCGAGCTTGAACTCGCCCGAGAAAGAACCCCAATCGTTGGTGAGCAAATCTTGCTTATAGACGACATTGTTGCGAGGATCGCGCACTTCTACCCTGACAGGTCGACGGGCCAATACTTCATAACCCGAATTGGTAATGCCCCGGGCGATTCCCTTGAAATAAACGACGTTGTTCGGCCGATAAACAGGTCTATCAGTATACACATAAACCTTTTGCGTCCGTGCATCCCACCAGTAAGACGAGTTGAGCACGGCGAAGTCATCGCCCTTTGCTGCCACTACAAAGGCCGAATCTGCAGGATCGGCCAGGTCTATAGTGAATAGCCCTCGATTGTCTGTCATCCCGTAAACTTCGCCTGGAACAGAAACGGAGCCGACACCCACCACAGCAGCCCCGCCGATATCGCCCTTTTCTCCAGACTCCACCGTCTCTTGGTCAAAACGCTCAGACTCATCAGAACCGCTCATGCTCGAGAGTTTAGCATATACCGACACGTTGGGCATGGGTTCGCCTGTTCTGAGGTTGACGGCATAGATCACAAGCCCCCGCGAGTACTGCTTTGAGATCAGCCCCAACTCGCTCACGGCAAACCAAGCCGCTTCCTCCGTCTTGAGCTGCCCGGATCTGGCAACTGCCACGTATTGTCCTGGAGGCAGCGGTTTAAGTTTGACGGCTGCATCAAGCGTGCCGCCTGGCCTCGCTATGTCGACACGGACAGAGCGCACCCTTTCTCGCCCCGGCAGATCCTTGTAGTTCACATTCCACAGAGCACTCCAATCGCCATTCTTGAAGTGCCGGAAGCCATCAAATTTGTAAATATCAAGCCAAAGTTCCTTTACACCGTAGCCCCTGATTCCGAGTTCAGGTTCGTTTTCGGGCAAGTAATTCCTTGCCGTTGCAAAAAGCCACACCTGCGGTTCCCGCGCGCTCATCGCCGCTGGAGCCATAAACAAGGCAAGAAGCGCGGCCAAAACAATTGCTTGGCTAACGCGGGCTGATCTTCCTAGACAACGCATAATCATTACCTCCAAGCCCTATCGGCCACGTCCCAAATCCAATGAGCAACCGAACTTGACCGTCTGGAATCTATAAATCTCGCATTCTTCGTCGGGCTCTATGCCTGCCTCATCCCTCGCCCAACTCAATTGCTTAGAGTGTGTCAAGGCCTCTCCAGGCAAAATCACGCCAGACCTGTGACCTGCTCTAACAAAAACCCCAAAAGCACGCGGATCCCAGTTTGCGTCGGGGGAAACCCTCTCAAGTCGACCCACAACAGAGACTGCATATTCGCAAGTCGGAAGCTCCCAGGGTTCTATGGGAGGACGCCTGAGATCGCGAGCTGCAACCTCCCTAGCTGACTGCGCTATCTCCTCCGCCAGATTGGCGCATCTTGGCCATATCGATCCGACGCAGGCCCTAACAGAGTTGTTCCTGACAACGGTAACAAAAACCCCTGCAGAACGACGCGTTAAAGCCTGTTCCACCTCTGGAATCGCGCTGACCGACATGATCAGCTCGGTCGCTGATGGAACAGGCTGCCCCCGAACGGAGAGGGCCACACACTCCCGCGCAATGGCAATCACAGGGCCTTCCACGTTTGAGACACCTACCATGTTAAGCTCCGACAGTACATCCCAAGCTCCTGCCGCCGGCATGTCTACAGCAGATATAAAGTCCGCGGCACCTTGGGAAGCGGGCATCTCGTTGTCGCCGACCACGCCTGCATAGGCCAATATGACACACGCAATGCATGCCACCATCAATACGAACATATGTTGTTTGCGCGAAAGGAAAAGCCTCATTCGAAGACACCCTTTAAGAGGAGAGCATGAAGAGCATTGTCTGGATGGGACAGTGCCGCGCCCCTCTCTAAGCGTATTCGACAGATGAGAGCATCAGTCCTACTCAAGA
>DUWJ01000311.1 GCA_012842765.1 Bacillota bacterium
TCGCCCACAAGCCCCAAAGTCTCGCCTCGGGGTATGCTAAAGCTGATATCATCTACAGCTTTCAGCGTCCCTTCCTTGCTCTTGAAGGTTCCTCCGCCAACACCGAAGTACTTCTTCAGGTTTTTCACCTCGACCAACGGCTCCATCAGGCCACGCCCCCTCTCTCCACGCGATCATATGTCGGCGCCAACGGGTACTGCAGCCAACATGCCACCTTATGATGATCCGAGAGCTTAGTATAATCAGGCGGCTCATTGGCGCAGATCGACATCGCGTAATCGCACCTAGGAGCGAACGGACACCCGGTCGGAGGACTTATCAAGTCCGGAGGCTGTCCCAGAATGGGCACAAGTTTTTTCTTCTCTTCCGCGTCCAGCCTCGGTACGGACTTCAGAAGGCCCCATGTGTAAGGATGCTGGGCATGGTAGTAGATGTCGCGTACTGTACCGGTCTCTATCACTTTTCCAGCGTACATCACCAACACGCGCTGGGCCAAACCCGCAACAACACCGAGATCGTGGGTGATCAGTATGATTGACATATTGAGCTTCTTCTTCAGCTCCGCCATGAGGCTTATAATCTGAGCCTGAATCGTGACATCTAGAGCCGTTGTGGGTTCATCTGCAATAAGAAGCATCGGGTTGCAGGCCAGAGCCATCGCTATCATCACCCTCTGCCTCATGCCTCCGCTGAACTCGTGGGGATACGATCCCAAACGGCGTTCGGGCGAAGGAATCCCTACCATGTGAAGGAGTTCCACGCATCTCTTGACCGCCTGCTCCCGGGTGGCATTCTGGTGGAGCATGATGCTTTCCACTATCTGAGTCTGAATCGTCAAAACAGGGTTTAGAGACGTCATAGGATCCTGGAATATCATCCCGATCTCGTTTCCGCGCACATGTTGCATCTGATTCTCGCTGAGCTTCAACAAATCGCGTCCATTGAAGAAGATCTGCCCGTCTATGATCTTCCCAGGCGGCGCCACCAGTTGCATTATGGAAAGCGCCGTGACGCTCTTACCACACCCAGACTCGCCAACAATAGCTATTGCTTCACCGGTGTCCACGTGGAAGCTCACATCACGGACTGCCTTGACTTCGCCTGAATATGTGAAGAACGATGTGCTAACGTTTCTGACTTCCAAAAGTCTGTCCAAGAGGTATCCCCCCTACTCTATGTCCACCGGTTACTTGCGCTGCTTGGGATCGAGCGCATCTCGAAGACCGTCTCCGAGGAAGTTGAACGCGAACATAGTAATGCTTATAGCTATAGCTGGGAAGAAGAGCTGCCAGGGATATGACCTGAAGCTCTGTAGCGCGTCGGATGCCAACACGCCCCAGCTGGCCATTGGCGCATTCACGCCAAGTCCAATGAAGCTCAAGAAGGCTTCGGTGAATATAGCCGACGGTATATTGAGCGTGGCGGTGACTATGATCGGGCCCATCGCATTTGGAATCAAGTGTTTGGTGATTATCTGCCAATTGCTTGCCCCGATCGACCGCGCTGCGAGAACGTAGTCCTGCTCCTTCAGACTAAGAACCTGACCTCTCACGATCCTCGCCATACCGAGCCAGTATACAAGGCCCAGCGCTATCAGGATGTTCTGCAGACCAGGCTCGAGAATGACCATGAGCAATATGACGTAAAGCAGCATAGGAATGGCATTGAGCACCTCGACTATGCGCATCATGATATTGTCGATCTTCCCGCCGTAAAAACCCGAAATCCCGCCATAGATCACTCCTACAGTGAGGTTGAGCAGACTCGCCAAAAACCCGACCGTAAGCGATATCCTGGCTCCGTACATGATGCGCGTCAACAGGTCGCGCCCCAGATCATCAGTGCCCAGCCAATGCTTTGAACTGCAATACTGGTTCTGCTCCTCTAGATTCTGGTCAGAGTAGCTGTACGGCGATACCATGGGGCCGAATATGGCAATCACGAGAATCGCCACGATGGTCCATAGCCCCACCATGGCCATACGGTTCTTCTTCAACCTGCGCCACGCATCTTGCCAGTAGGTAACTGACGGACGCACAATCGCTTCCGCGCTATCGATATCCTTGTTAATCGGTTTGAACATTTCAGCGCTATATTCCACAGCTGCTCACTCCTTCGCGTCCGTCAGCTTGATCCTAGGATCGATCCAGCAGTAGGCAATGTCTACCAAGAAGTTCAGCATGACCAAAAGCGCGCTGTAGAATATCGTAACACCCATTATGGTAGTGTAATCCCTGTTGTAGATGCTCGTCACATAATAGCGTCCAAGCCCGGGTATGGCAAAGATATTCTCTACAACAAAGCTTCCAGTGATTATTCCCGCAATCAGAGGTCCCAAATAGGTAACCACCGGAAGTATAGCGTTCTTGATCACGTGCTTGTAGACGACAGCACCCCAGGAAAGTCCCTTGGATCTGGCTGTTCTGATGTAGTCTTGCGATAGCACATCCAGCGTACTAGATCGCATCAACCTTGCAAAGAAAGCCGTGGGGAACCCCGCCAGCGCCAGCATGGGAAGGATAACGTGTTTCGGAGTACCCCACATAGCAGCGGGCAGCCACTGAAGCTTTACAGCAAACACATACATGAGCAATGTTGCCATGACGAAGCTTGGAACAGACACTCCTATGATGGCAAACGCCATTATGAAGTTATCCTGCCACTGATTCTGTTTGAGGGCGGATATTATCCCGCACGGGACCCCCACCAAAAGGGCGAAAACGACGCTTACAAGTCCCAGATGGGCGCTGATAGGGAACCCCTCCCGAATGATGTCATTAACAGATCGGCCCAAATACTTGTAGGAAGGCCCCAGATCGCCCCGGAGCAAGTTGCCGATGTAGTCGACATACTGCTTCCATAGCGGGTCATTCAGTTTATACCGTTCCTCAATGTTCCTTTGAATCGCAGGAGGCAAGGCCTTCTCTCTCTTGAACGGGCCGCCCGGGATAGCGTGCATCAAGAAGAACGTCGCAGTCGCCACCACGAATATAACCAGTATTACAGAAATGAACCTTCGTAGGACATATGAGCCCACCAATATCAGCTCCCGTCAAATGCCAGAGCCGGGGGCATGCTCCGGTAACCCGTGCATGCCCCCGGGCACTGATGGTTCATATAGATACGTGCGCGCCTATAAGCGCCTTATCAATGCTCAAGCACGTATGCTGTCGAGAAGTCGATGAAGCCCAGAGGCGATCTGAAAGCGCCCTTGATCCACGGCTTGATCACGGTCAGGTTGACATAGAAGTAGATCGGCATTATCGGCATCTCAGTCATGAGAATGGTCTCTGCGTCATGGAGCATCTTCGCACGCTTAGCTGTATTCAGCTCTGCCTGAGCTGCATAGATAAGCTCATCGTACTTCTTGCTGCCCCATCCCGTATCGTTGTTCCCGCCGCCGGTCACCCACATGTCGAGGAAGGTCATGGGATCAAGATAGTCACCAATCCAGCCTGCACGGGCCACCTCGTAGTTGAGCTGGGTGCGGGAATCGAGGTAGACCTGCCATTCCTGGTTGGTCAGCCTAACGTCGATCCCGAGGTTCTTCTTCCACATCTCCTGGATCGCCTCGGCGATCTTCTTATGGTTCTCGCTCGTGTTATATAGAATCGTCAACGTCGGGAAGCCTTTGCCATCCGGATATCCTGCTTCAGCAAGAAGCTTCTTTGCAGCAGCGAGATCTTCCTTGAAGTAATCCCCGCCAATCTTCCGGAAGTCCTTATCAGGCGTTGCATCGCCGAGCCCGTACGGCACATAGGCCAGTGCCGGAAGCTGTCCGCCCCTGACGACACGGTCTATCAGAGTCTGACGGTCGATAGCCATGGTAAGAGCCTTGCGGACTCTCACGTCGTTGAGAGGCTTCTTAGTGACGTTGAACATGTAGTAGTAGGTTCCGATGTACTCCGACTTATGTAGTAACCCTTGCTTCTCGAGGCGTTCTATTTCTGCAGCAGGAGGCGCATCGAACCAATCCAGCTGACCGGTCTCAAACATCGAAAGAGCGGTCTGAATATCATCGACCAGATAGAGGTCGAGCCTTTCCATGCCAACCTTCTTCCTATTCCAATAGTGCGGGTTGGGCACCAGCTCGATCTTGGAGTTGTGCTGCCACGATACCATCTTGTAAGGGCCGTTTCCAATGTAGTTCTTGGGATTCTGGAACCACCCTTCAGGATCCGCCTCCACAACCTTGCGGTAAACCGGCATCAAAGTTGGGAAGTTGCAGAGCTGAAGGAAATAAGGGGTCGGATTCTCCAACACAACCTGGAGAGTATAGTCATTGACTGCCCTTACGCCAACCTTAGACGGGTCTTTCAGCTTTCCCTCGTTATACGGTCTTCCGTTCTTGATGTACCACAGCTGATATGCATACTCGGAAGCTGTCTCGGGCGCCAGTGCGCGCTTCCACGCCCATTCAAAGTCGTGGGCGGTTACAGGCTGCCCATTTGACCACTTTGTCTTGCGCAGCTTGAAGGTGTAGACAAGGCCATCCTTGCTGATCGTCCAGCTCTCCGCGATAGCTGGCTGAGGCACGTTGTTCTCGTCCATTCTCGTGAGGCCCTCAAAGCAGTTGAGCTCGATAATGGCCTCCGGGATTCCAGTGGACTTTGCCGGGTCAAGCGTCGACGGTTCTGTTCCCACATTGAAGCTGAGGATCTGCTTCTTGGCCAGTTTCTCTGCTGCAAAGCCAGTGGAGGCAATCAGCAGGACAGTCATGAAGCAAGCAAACCACAGTAGGGACTTACGAATCCGCATACGAAACGACCTCCCTCATTTTTTGGCTTCCGGGCAGGTATTCCAGTTTCGGGAATAAGCCGGGATACCCGTTACCCTGACATGGTTATTAAATGCAGTATTCGCTCTAACAAGTGATAATCCTGCCAGCTATCCTTATGTAATAGCGGACCCTTATTTACACAGACTAGGTGCTTAGGGCCATACTATTGGTACACATACTGGAAAGCTGGTGTTACAATGGGTATCTTCAATCCAGCCCTTGCCATAGCCGCGGGAAGCGGAATAGCAATGGCTTTTCAAGGCGCCGTGAATTCTACTGCTGCAAAAACAATTGGACTTTGGGAGACTACTTTCGTGGTCTTGGCCTCCGGAGCGCTCCTCGCCGGAGCAGGACTAGCGGCAGGGCTCAACAGTGGAGGCCTTGCGCGATTAGGCGCTGCCCCATGGTGGAGCCTCCTTGGCGGACCCGTTGGACCATTAATCACAATCGCAGTGGCTTACGGAATCCGAAAGCTCGGCGCCGCAAACGCCACAACAGCGATCATAGTAGGCCAAATCGGGATGGCCGCGATCATAGACCACATGGGTTGGTTCGGCGTCAGGCCAATCGCCTTCAGCCCCATCAAAATACTAGGACTTACGCTGCTTACTGTAGGAGCCAGAATACTTCTAAGCTAGATCCAGGGCCTCGCGACTTCGAGCACCCACACGGGAGACAGCTGTCGCGCCGAGTTGGTTGCCGCGGGCAAGACTGGCGGCAAGTCCCTCACCATGGGAGTAGGCCATCACAAAACCCGCTCCAAAAGCGTCGCCGGCGCCGGTAGTGTCCACCACTTGAGTGGGAATCGGAGGCAGCCGACTCGGCTCAGGTTCATGCCGTGATACGCCAAGACAGCCGTCCGCTCCGAGCTTGAGAGCGACCACAGGGAAGTACTCTACAAGGCTGTTGGCAATATCTAGCGGATCAGAGAATCCGGTCATGGCACGACCCTCATCTAGGTTTGGCAAGATGACCGTCGCGCCGGCACATAGTTTGAGGAAATCACTCCTTCCTACGGCATTGATAAAGGAATAGGCGGCTGGGTCCACTGATACGGGAATGCCTGCCGCTAAAGACGTTTCCATGGCCCGACGGGCCGCTCTGGCCGGACCAGGCTCGAAGAACGCGTATCCCGATATGTGCAGCCATTGCGCCTGCCTGATAACCTCCTCCGGGATGTCATCAGGAGACAAGCGGGTATTAGCGCGCCTATCGCAGATCATGTCGCGTTCGCCGTCCTCCGAGATAATTACCCCAACTCGCCCTGTGGCACACTCTGGGTCGAATACAAGGAAGGGTTGGACTCCTTCAGATTCCAACTCCTTCACCAATGCATGGCCGAGGAAATCATCGCCCACACGGCCTATAAGCCCGGATGCGTTGCCA
>DUWJ01000312.1 GCA_012842765.1 Bacillota bacterium
TCGAGGCAACAGGTGGTGACAGCTTCCACAATCGATGCTGCAAGATGTGAACGGCTATCGTCTGCCAGCAGGGTTGCGGTAACCGCCTCCCTAGAATAGGTGGCATCCGACTGGTTGGTGACTCCGGCCAACACGCGTGTGCGCCTTGCCCGAAGGATTTGGAGTGCGCGATCCAGGGCGGCCGCCCTCACTGTCCCATCTGGTTGTATGCGGATGAAAGTGTATATGATTTCATTGAAAGGTTCCGGAGACGCGAGGGCGTCTGCGATCCCTTCCGCAACCGCGTAATCGGGCACAAACCCGATCAGCCTGTGCTTTCGCGGAATGTGAAGCACTTGCCCGGGACGCACGTCGTACGGCTCTTCTATGGAGTTAGCTTGTGCTATCGCTCGATAGTCATGGCGGAATCTCTGCGCTATGAGCCATAGAGTATCTCCGCTTTGGACTGTATAATGCATTCATGCCGCCTCCTGCGAGCGGTGATAACCTGAACACTACAAGCTATGCAAAAGGTCATAAAAAAGTTCCCGCTCATGGAGACGGCATACTTAGTATATTTGCGCGCTATGAGGATTTGGTTGTTTTCTTTGTCGTCCCGTATCTATCCGTGACTGCTCCAGTTCTGAGCAGCGCCTCAGATACAAGCACTGCGAGGGCGCCTCCTGCCAGCGCCGTGAAGAGCTGCGGGGAGCCCATGGCTTTCGCGGCTGCTTCAGGCAATGACAGAAGGTGTTTGGCGCTTAATGAGATGAAGAGAAACTTGATCACAGAAGCGACCGCGATACCTAGAATGCGGATGGACAGACTCTTGCCTTTGCCTGTTTCGTCTATGAGGCCGAAGATGATGCACAAAGATGCATTTCCTAGCTGGATAACGGGGACCAGGGGCCCTGCCGCCATTATCCCTACCATCCATGCGACAAGCGGCGTTGCAAGGCCTATAACGGCTCCGCTCCACATGCCAACGAGGATGACTGAGAGGAATAGAAACATGTTGACTACGGGTCCGGTAAATGCTTGAGGCAACTTGAAGACCACCTGAAACGCGAGGGTCATAGCCAACAGAATTGCTGTTCGAGTTATCCAGTTGACTGGCTTTCCTGACATCAGCACCACGCTCCTATGCCTTTAGTATCCGTAAATGAGCAGCATGCCTGCGAGTATTCCGATCACTATTCCGAAGGTTCCAGAGTGTCCATCAGCGAATTCCTGAGCGTCAGGTATGAGCTCGTCAGCGGTGATGAACACCATGGCGCCTCCGGCAAAAGCCAGAGAGACGGCGAGCATGCCATTGGAGATGTCTCCGATAGCAGCGCCTACAAATGCCCCTAACGCCATTGGCAGACCTGCGAGGGCGCCATATAGTGTGCTTTGCTTTCTGCCAACGCCTCCTGCACACATGGGTGCAGCCATGGCCATGCCTTCCGGGATGTTGTGAATGGCAATGGTGAGAGCCACTGAAAGGCCAAGCGAGTTGCCATGAGCGTAACCCGCTCCAATAGCCAACCCCTCCGGCAGATTGTGCATGGCAATTCCGATCCCCGTGAGAAGCCCTGCTTTGAGAAACCGATTCTGCTTACAGTCTTCTGAGACGAAGTGGAAATGGGGTATCAGAAGATCCATGATTCCTGTGGCCCCGACGCCGAGCAAAAAACCGCCTACTGTCTGCGCAACCCCGCCTATTTCTATGGCTTCGGGGATAAGGTCGAGGAAGACTATTGACAGCATTACTCCGGCGGCTGTCCCCATGAGCGTCGAGAGAGTGCGCCGCTTGGGAGTCCCCGATGCTGCTGTCAGAAAAGCGCCGAACCCTGTGCCGAGGACGCCCGCTGCAAGCCCTAGAAGTGTTGCATTCCAGATGTGCTGCAATTTAGCACCTCCTGCTCTTAGCATATTCTACGTCCATGCACCTCCCATGTCAAAACCGAATGTACAGGAGATTAGGGCACATGATGGACGAGATCGCTGTATGGTATAATTGCGCGGAGAGGGTGGTCGGATGATTCTCGCAATTGATGTGGGCAATACCAATACTGTGCTAGGTGTATTCGATGGCGAAGAACTCCTTGCAGACTACAGAGTATCCACAGACAGGCAAAGGACTGCTGATGAATGGGGCATGCTTTTGCTGGAATTGCTTGACCATGCGAAAATCGATGGGGCTGCGATTTCCGGAGTGATTATCTCGTCAGTCGTTCCTCCGATAATCACGGAACTTGCGAAGATGTCGCGCAGGTACTTTCGGTGCGATCCTGAAGTTGTAGGGCCGGGGATGAAGACGGGAATTTCCATAAGATACGAAAATCCGAAAGAAGTGGGGGCCGACAGGATCGTAAATGCCGTTGCCGGGTACGAGCTGTACGGCGGGCCTCTAATTATTGTAGATTTCGGCACCGCCACCACTTTTTGTGCTATTGGTCAAACAGGCGATTACCTTGGCGGCGCTATCGCCCCCGGGATTATGATATCAGCTGAAGCTTTGTATATGAGGGCGGCCCGTCTTCCTAGGGTGGAGTTGACGAAGCCGCAGTCTGTTATAGGCAAGAACACAGTTTCAAGCATGCAGGCCGGAATCCTATACGGCTTCGTGGGCCAGGTTGATGAGATCGTCCGAAGAATAAAGCAGGAGCTTGGGGGCGATCCGAAAGTGATTGCCACTGGAGGGCTTGCGGAAGTGATATCTCTTGAGTCAGATCATATCGATGAGGTCAATCAAAACTTGACGCTAATAGGGCTGCGCATTTTATGGGAGAGGAATCATTCTTAGGCTCAGCGGGGTGATATGTTGAATACCAGTTTCAGCCTTGAGGGTGCAAACAACAGCTCGTTGCATTCCGGATCAGGCGACAATATGGAAAGGGCGGTGTTGGTGGGCCTGGAGACCGCCGCTCCTTCTGCGTGGAACATAGACGACTCCATAGGAGAGCTGGCACATTTGACTGAAACTGCTGGGGCAGCCGTGGTCGCCACAGTCATCCAGAAGAAGGGCAAACCTGATCCCGCTTATTACGTGGGAGAGGGCAAAGCTCGGGAGATCGAGATGGTTCGGTCGGCGACAGAGGCCAACCTCGTCATCTTCGACGACGAACTGACTCCTGCGCAACAGCGAAATCTGGAGGAGATCATAGAAGGGCGAATAATCGACAGGACTGAGCTGATCCTCGATATTTTCGCTCAGCGTGCTGCGACATCTGAAGGTAAACTCCAGGTTGAGTTGGCGCAACTCAATTACATGCTTCCAAGGTTGGCTGGCCGAGGGACAGAGATGTCGCGGCTTGGGGGCGGTATCGGTACCCGGGGGCCTGGAGAGACCAGACTTGAGGCGGACCGCAGGACGATCAGAAACCGTATATCCAGCATCACCCGCGAGCTTGAGACGGTCAGGCAGCGCCGCACGGTGCAGCGGCAAAAGAGGCGTGATGCCGATCTCCCGCTTGTTGCGTTGGTGGGCTACACCAATGCAGGCAAGTCAAGTTTGCTCAACACCCTTACCGGGGCTGAAGTCCTTGTAGAGGACAAGCTCTTTGCCACCCTCGATCCGACGACTCGTCGATACACGCTCCCTGACGGGCGGGCGCTCTTGCTCACGGATACCGTTGGTTTTATACAGAAACTGCCTCATCATTTGATAATGGCGTTCCGGGCCACGATGGAAGAGGTCGTGGATGCTGATATGCTGTTGCACGTGGTCGACGCTTCTCACCCGCAGGCAGTGGAGCATTGCGAAGCCGTCTTTGATGTATTGCGCGAGATCGATGCCGCGGACCATCCGGTCATCACTGTGCTCAACAAATCAGATTTGCCCGAATCGGGCCCGATGATAGAGAGGCTGCATCATGCCTACCCGAAAAGTGTTGCCGTTTCCGCAGTAACAGGCGACGGGCTCGATGATCTTGCTGAGATGATATCGGAGGAGTTATCCAGCTGGAGGGTGAGGATCGAGGAGCTCGTGCCCTACGGTGATCCCGTGCTAGGACTGATCAGAGCAAGGGGCAGGGTAATCTCTGAAGTGTATCGCGAGGACGGCGTTGCCATCGTGGCAGAAGTAGATCGCATGGTCGCAGGACAGGTAAGAAAGGCGAGATCCAATGGCTCTAAGCGCCAGTGACTCCTCTTTTCGGCGGGAGCCGGATTCCGTTCTTGCCGATGGTTTTGCCATCGGCGGCGTGCGCGTGATGAATCCGCTTGTGCTTGCGCCAATGGCTGGCGTGAGCGATGCCCCCTTCCGGCGGATATGCAAAGAGATGGGCTGTGCCCTTGTCTATACGGAGATGATCAGCGGCATGGCCCTGGTATATCGAAATCGGCGCACCCTGGACATGCTGCATGTCTCGGAAGACGAGCACCCCATTGCCATACAGCTCTTCGGGTCGGATCCGCGTGTAATGGCCAGCGCAGCTCGGATTGTGATGGATGGCGGAGCAGACGTGATCGACATCAACATGGGATGTCCTGTGCCTAAGATCGTGAACAACGGTGAGGGTTCGGCGTTGATGCGGGATCCTGAGAGAGCGTGGGCTATTGTTGCAGCTGTGCGGCAGGCGGTTGACGTTCCTGTTACAGTCAAGATCCGCAAGGGATGGGATGACTCCAGCGTGAACGCTGTCGAGTTTGCCAAGGGTTGCGTGGATGCTGGGGCGGATGGGGTCGCCGTTCATGGCCGGACGCGTGAACAGGGCTACAGTGGCGATGCTGACTGGAACATAATCGCTCAAGTTGCTCATGCGGTGGATGTGCCAGTGATCGGCAATGGGGACGTAATCAGCGCCGAGAATTCTTTCGAAATGCTGGAGAGCACGGGGTGCGCCGGGGTTATGATCGGCCGTGGGGCACTGGGTAACCCTTGGATCTTCCGAGATTGTCTGCATTATCTGGCTACAGGCACGCATCTTCCTCAGCCTCAGCCCCGCGATAGGATTTCTATGGCATTACGCCATCTCGATGACGCTGTCGATCTCAAGGGGGAAAAGGTAGCCGTGCGCGAGATGCGAAAACACATGGCTTGGTATATTAAAGGGCTTCGGGGTGCAGCCCGTATCCGCGAGGCAATAAATGCTTCGGAGGACGCTGAAGCATTGCGTAGTATTATGCGTGCTTACTTGAGACAACTTGAGGACGGCGTTTGAAGCAGTTTCGTGGGCAATTGACTGTTGCGGAGGGAATGTCGCCTTTGACCGCCTCATGCCTGGGCGGTGTTTTGTTTTGCGTCTGTGCAAGGAAACACCCGAAAAACACTTGTTTGCAGGTGCGTCCTCTGGTAAAATCGGTGTGTGCACACAAATGTGAACATTCCTACGTCTGTCTTCTGCGGGGGGTGGGCTTGACGAATCTCATACGCATTGGCGACAAGGTTGTTGACAGGGACAGGATTGACAGGGCCCTCGATAAGCTGTTTGATATGCGACAGAACGGAGCGTCCCAGGCTGAAGTGGCTGCAGCCTTAGGAACAGATAGATCATTCGTGTCGCGCCTTGAGAATCTCGGCGAGATTCGAAAGGGCGAACGAGTTGCGGTCATCGGCTTTCCAATTGGGAACAAAGAAGAGATAGAACAACTGGCGAAGAAAGCTGGGGTTGACTACGTTTGGCTCATGAATGACGAGGAACGTTGGGCTTACGTAGAAGACAGGTCCGGAATAGAGCTGCTCAATGATGTGATTCGCGAGATATCAGATTTTAACCAGTATGATCAGGTGATTTTTCTTGGCTCAGATTTCCGGGTCCGTCTCATCGAGGCGATTCTAGGAGAGAAGGTAACATCAGTAGTGATCGGAAAGTCCCCAATCAAGGAGGATGTCAACATAGATGTGGCGGAAATGATCTCCATCATTAAGGCTGTGCGGGGAGGCGCTGAAAAGGCATGAAGCACGTTGTCAGTGTTAGCATAGGCTCATCCGATCGTAACCATTCAGCCACTGTTAACTTGCTCGGAGAGGATATCCTTGTGGAGCGAATCGGGACCGACGGAGATATGAATAAAGCGGTCGAGCTCATCAGCGAACTCGACGGAAAAGTTGATGCTTTCGGAATGGGCGGCATCGATCTTTACATGGCGGGGGTCGGCAAGAGATACGTCTTTCGGGATGCAAAAAGGATTTCCCAGGCAGCAAAGAAGACGCCGCTTGTGGACGGCACAATCCTCAAGAGCAGTTTGGAGTATAACGCAGTGAAGTATGCTGCCGAGGTTGAAAAGCTACCCATGGCCGGCAAGAATGTATTCGTGGTGTGTGTTATCGATCGGATAGGCATGGGTCGGGCCTTTGAAGAGCTCGGGTGCAACATGGTGTACGGAGACTTGATGTTCAGCACCGGCATGCATATTCCGCTCTATTCACTTAATTCCATATATAAGTTGGCGCCTATATTCATGCCAATAATGACTCAACTCCCGTTTAGTTGGCTCTATCCAACGGGCAAGGAACAGAATGCCAGTCGCAAGCGGCCAAAGGACAAGAAACCCAAGTTTCAGAAATACTACAATGACGCTCATGTCATTGCAGGCGACTTCCATTACATATACAAGTATTTGCCTGAGAATATCAGCGGAAAGATAGTCGTTACGAATACGGTGACTTCGAAGGACGTTGATGAGCTAGGGCGGCGAGGAGCTAGCGCTCTGGTGACCACGACCCCAGAGATCAATGGGCGCTCATTCGGGGTCAACGTTATCGAGGCAATACTCGTTGCGTTGATCGGCAAACCTGTCGAGGATATTAGTGACGAGGATTTTACGGCGATGGTACAATGTCTCGAGATAAAGCCTCGTATTGTGAGGTATTGATGAGGGCGAGATGGCAGTTTTGCCATTAGATGTGCGAACCTATACATGTGTGGCAGACCCTGGCTTCTTGACAACCTGGGGTCTGCTTGCCATAATATTGGCGTGACTTTTGGCGGGAGCGCCATCTTTTTTTACTGCAGCGATTTATGGATCTTTCGGGTTTGAATCTGTCCGACGGGGCGCGAATACAATGGTTATCATCCTAGATGGTGGCTAGGAATTGACGTTTGAGGGGAGCTTGGTATAGATGTCTGACAAGGAAGTGATCCTCACTCCCGAAGGCCTCCATAACCTCGAAAAAGAGCTCGAGTATCTCAGGACGACAAAGCGCAGGGATATAGCGGCCCGGATTAAGCAGGCCATAGAGTTCGGAGATATCAGCGACAACTCTGAGTACGAAGATGCCAAAAACGAGCAGGCTTTTGTGGAGGGGCGCATTGCTCAGCTGGAAAAGATGCTGAGGAATGCCAAGATAATCGAAGGACCTGATGGAGATGGCGACGCGGTTTCTGTGGGTTCCACCGTAGTCTTGAAGGATTTGAACCATGGTGATGTAGAACAGTATACGATAGTCGGTTCAGCCGAGGCAAATCCTAGCAGAAATCGTATTTCCAACGAGTCGCCTGTTGGTCGTGCAGTGCTAGGAAAGACTGTAGGCAGTATTGTGGAGGTAAATGTCCCGGTGGGAACAATCAGATACGAAGTAGTTCAGATTGCAAGGTGAGTGAAGATAATGGACGAACTTGGAGGACAATTTGAAGGCGCTGAACTAGGGAATGAACTTGCCCATAGGAAAGCGAAGGTTGAGGAGTGGCGCTCACGCGGGATTGACCCGTATGGCTCCAAGTTTGTCAGGACGCATTGCGCTGCTGAGATTGTCGAGGACTTTTCAGAGCTGGAGGGCGAAGAGGTATCGATCGCTGGGCGGATTATGGCCTTGAGGGGCCATGGAAAGGCTTCATTCCTTGATATTGTCGATGCATCCGGTCGCATACAGCTTTATGCCAAGCACGATGCTTTAGGGGATGAGCTGTACGAGTTGCTTGGAATGATGGACATCGGCGACATCATTGGAGTTACAGGGACTGTGTTCCGTACCAGACGCGGGGAGATCAGTGTAGCCATATCTTCGTTCCGCATACTTTCGAAGGCGCTACGGCCGTTGCCTGAAAAATGGCATGGGCTTCGCGATGTGGATACCCGTTATCGCCAGCGTTATCTTGACCTCATGGTCAATCCGGAAGTGCAGAGGACTTTTGTTTTGCGGACTAAGATAATATCGGCGATCCGCGAATACCTCGATTCCAGAGGCTTCCTAGAGGTTGAGACACCGTGCATGCATGCGATCGCCGGCGGTGCAGCAGCTCGACCGTTCATTACGCATCATAACGCGCTTGATATGGAATTATACTTACGTATTGCTACGGAGCTGCATCTGAAGCGTTTGATAGTAGGCGGGTTTGAAAAGGTGTACGAGCTTGGCCGGATATTCCGGAATGAGGGCATCTCCACAAAGCATAATCCGGAATTCACGTCGATCGAAGTATATGAAGCTTATGCAGATTACTACGATATGATGGATCTTACAGAGGGTCTTGTGGCGTACGTGGCCGAGACAGTGTTGGGCACTACGGAAGTGGAGTATCAAGGAGACAAGATCGATTTTGCGCCCCCTTGGACACGGATTACCATGGCTGAGGCAGTCCTAAAGGAGACAGGCGTCGATTTCCTCAACATCGAACAGACGGAGGCGGTAGCGGCCTCCAGGAAGTTAGGGCTGAAAGTGTCTGATGATGCTACTTGCGGCTTCTGCATGAGTGAAGCGTATGAGGAGTTCGTAGAGAGCCGTCTGGTGCAACCCACTATAGTCATGGATTATCCGATAGAAGTGTCGCCGCTTGCCAAAAGACGGGCTGACAACCCCAATCTCACCTACAGATTTGAAGTGGTATGTGCCGGACGCGAATTGGCTAATGCCTTCACAGAACTGAACGATCCAGAGGATCAGCTGCAGCGGTTCAGCGCTCAAGTTGCCCAGCGCGAGAAGGGCGATGATGAAGCGCACATGATGGATGAGGATTTCGTGACGGCACTCGAGTATGGGATGCCTCCTACGGGGGGGATGGGGCTTGGGGTTGACAGGCTTGTAATGCTCCTCACCGATTCGCCATCCATACGAGATGTGATACTCTTCCCGTTGATGCGTCCGAAAGAATAAGGTGGAGGCGAAGCGTCTTGCAGGTGCTTGTATATTCTGATTATGATGAGATGAGCGCGGCGGCCGCGAGAATGATAGCGTCTAAGATCGGCGAGCTCCCCAAGCCGGTGCTGGGGCTTGCAACTGGGTCCACGCCAATCGGCATGTATGCTGAGCTGGTGCGGCTTCACAATGAGGAAGGTTTGGACTTTTCCAACGTCACCACGTTCAACCTTGACGAATATTGCGGACTCGACGCTGAGGATCCCAGAAGCTATCATTGGTTCATGAAAGAGCATCTTTTCTCCCATGTGAACTTGGATCCTGAAAAGGCGCATGTGCCCGCGGGAAACAGTGCAGATCCTGACGGCGAATGCGCAAGGTATGAAAGGCTGATCAAAGAGGCCGGAGGCATTGACTTGCAGGTTTTGGGGATCGGAATGAATGGGCATATCGGGTTCAACGAACCTGGCTCGGATCCGAACTCGAGGACCCGCGTGGTGCGTCTGGCTGAGCAGACAATCGAGGTTAACAGAGCCAAGGGCGGACTGAATGCCTTGCCAGGTTATGCGATATCCATGGGTATCGGAACAATAATGGAAGCGCGCCAGATATTGCTTCTGGCAAATGGCGCAGGCAAGGCGGAGATTATTCGGCGTGCGCTTACCGGGCCGGTTACGCCCGATGTGCCGGCTTCCCTGCTCCAGACGCATCCTAACGTTGTGTGTATGCTTGACAAGCCGGCAGCGTCATTGCTAGATCTTTCTTGACGCAGGTATGTGTGTATGGTAGGATTATAAGCGCAGCAAGTTTGGATGGGCCCGTAGCTCAGCTGGGAGAGCGCTAGAATCGCACTCTAGAGGTCGCGCGTTCGATCCGCGTCGGGTCCACCAGTTTAATATGTGGGTTTCCACTTATCCGGTCGTGGCATTCACGACCGGGCTTTTTTTATGCTCGCATCTGACTGTTATTCGGTGGCGTGCATCCTGACGAAACCATGTATTTTCAAGGTTGGACAAGACTTGGTGCTGCTATAGCCGTTGGTTTTGCCGGTGTCGTCCTTTGACCCGGCAAGCGTCGAGCGTACGAAGTAGCCACGAAAGTATGGGTTGTGTACTGATGTGACATCGTATAGAATGGAACAGGTATAATCCTTTGGAAGGAGGGCTCACGGTTGGCGTACGAGATCAACGATAACTGCATTGCTTGCGGTGCATGCAAAGAGGAATGTCCTACGGAGGCCATCAGCGAGGGCGATATTTACGCAATAGACCCA